>CAVYHW010000031.1:0-12517 GCA_963768215.1 uncultured Gammaproteobacteria bacterium | reverse complement strand
CACAAGGTACTCTTGGAAATAGACGTGGCCACATCGAAGAGACCCACACTCAGGCTTTCGAAGATTTGACAGCCGTCCAGCAGCTAGCCATCCGTAACGACGCAGAGGAACGATACCTCGCATACACTTTCCTAAGACAAAGTGGAAAACAGCACGCCAACCTCAAGATGGATCTACAGAACAATTTCACTACTGGCGACAACAGATACCCAGGAATCGCCAACAGACTCTCCACCTCCTCGACAAGTACAGCAAACCAGCTATGGAGAGCCCGCTAGCACAACCGGACCTGTTTTTAACGGTCAGACAGAAAGTCATAAGTACTGAATTCTCTTCTAATAGAAAACTCAAGAGTATAAACGGTCATAACGGTCTTATCGCTAGGTGTGAGTGGCAGTTACATTCGGGATTTAAACAATAAAAATACAACACTTACCGCGAGCCTGGCATTCAATAATGATACCTCTAACCCGGTAGGCGGGGTACCTGATGCGCTTAAGCCAATGGTGAAGCAAGGTGAGGAGTTGAACCGTGTAGGCAGTGATGATACAAAAACAATCGCTGATTTTCTTATTGGTGTGACCCAGGTAGTCAGTCGTAACACATTGCTAGAATTAAATTATTCATACGGTGTATCGGACGGTTATCTGAATGATCCGTATAAAATTGTTTCAGTTGTCGATGCTGCTGGAAACTTGGCGGATTCGGGTATTTTCGCTCCAGGTACGATTAATTTGCCCTATGTCTATGAGAACCGGCCGGATTCACGGCAACGCAATAATTTGTTCTTTAGAGTGGCGCATCATCTTACAGAAGACGTTATCCATTTTTCGTATCGCTATTTCTGGGATGACTGGGGCATTAGCTCGAATACCTTTGATTTGAAATATCGCTACGAGATGGGTCGCAGTTATCTGCAGCCACATGTACGTTATTACATGCAGGAGGCAGCGGACTTCTATCGACATAATCTGGAACTGGGTAGTGATGTTGATGCAACCACTGGAGAGGTGCTGGTGAAAGAAGTCAGTAGTGATTCCAGGCTGATGAAGTTAACCGGAACGACGCTGGGTTTAAAATATGGTTATGCACTGGGCAAGAATAGTGAATTGTCGCTACGTGGTGAATTTATGAATCAGACATTTGATAATGCCGGTGTTCGTTCAGGAGAAGAGACACCTGATCTGGATGCGGTCATTGTGAATGTAGGTTATTCACTCCTCTGGTAATAGCGGCTGAATCGGCTGTTTTGGGCTGATAAAAAAACGTTAAAAGCGATTCACCACAGAGACACAGAGATCACAGAGTTTTATTTTTGTTAGCAGCGCCTACGGCGCAGTTAACCATAAAAAGTTTTCCTCTGTGCCCTCTGTGCCTCTGTGATGAAAATATTTTGATCTTTTTTTTAAACTATCGCCTACGCTTTTGTCAGCAGTTTTCGAACCTGCTGGATGACGGGTTTTGTTTCCGGCCTGACATTACGCCAGATATAAAATGATTCTGCAGCCTGCTCTACCAGCATGCCCAGACCGTCAAATACGTTTTCTGCCCCGTTATCTATTGACCATTGCATAAACGGTGTTGCCTGCGCAGCGTACATCATGTCGTAACTACAGCTGTTTTTTCTGAAGATGGTATCGGGCAGTGGAGGCAGCTTACCCTGCAAGCTGGCCGATGTGCCGTTGATTACAATATCGAAACTGGCGCTGTTTATTTCATCCAGGCCACAACCTTTGATATTGCCCAGATCAGAAAAATCTTTTGCCAGTTGCATCGCTTTTGATTTTGTACGGTTAGTGATTAACAGTGATTTCGGCCGATCTTCAAGTATGGCCTCCAGCACTCCACGAACAGCGCCACCTGCGCCGATGATTAAAATATCTTTGTCTTTTATCTCGATGTTGTGGTTGTGTACAAGATCTCGCACCAGTCCGATACCGTCAGTAGTATCACCGTATAAAGTGCCATCTGGCTGGGTTGATAAGGTATTAACTGCGCCTGCACGTTGTGCGCGTTTGCTACGCTGTGTGGCGCATGACCAGGCGTCTTCTTTAAAGGGTATGGTAACGTTCAGACCTTTGCCGTTATTTTGTATGAAGTCTTTTACCGCCTGATCAAATTGTCCAGTTACGGCAAGCTCAGCAGTATAAACGATTGACTGTTTTGTCTGCTGGGCGAACAGTGTATGAATTTGTGGAGATTTGCTGTGAGCTATCGGATTACCAAAAACAGCATAACGGTCGATATTTTCACTCATTAACTGCCAGTTCCTTAACCGTTTTTTCCACAACTATCTGTTCCGTCATGTAACCATTGCGCTACCGTTTTTGCGTAATAGGTCAGAATGCCATCGGCGCCGGCACGTTTAAAACCTAATAAACTTTCCATCACCACGGCTTTTTCATTTAGCCAGCCGTTTAGTGCAGCGGCTTTTAACATGGCGTATTCACCGCTGACCTGATAAACGTAAGTAGGTACGGCAAACTCATCTTTTACGCGTCGCACGATATCAAGATAGGGCATGCCGGGTTTTACCATAAACATGTCAGCCCCTTCCTGAATGTCGAGTTCAACCTCATGTAATGCTTCGTCAGAGTTGGCGGGATCCATTTGATAACTATACTTCGTGCCGCCACCTGGGCCACCAGCAAGATTTTCCGCAGAACCTACCGCATCACGAAACGGCCCATAAAAACTGGAAGCGTATTTTGCCGCATAGGAAAGTATGCGTGTATGGATGAAACCATGGTCTTCAAGCGCCTGGCGAATCGCGCCAATACGACCATCCATCATATCGGAAGGCGCGACAATGTCAGCGCCAGCCTGTGCATGTGATAAAGCCTGTTTGACCAGTACTTCCACGGTCTCATCGTTTAATACATAACCAGTGTTATCAATCAGGCCGTCCTGGCCATGGCTGGTAAATGGATCAAGCGCCACATCGGTAATAACACCGAGTTCTGGCAATAATTTTTTTAACTCCCTGACAGCAGTCTGGGCAAGACCATCAGGATTATAGGCTTCTGCTGCATCGTCAGATTTTTTGTCCTGTGATACTACGGGGAAAAGCGCTATCGCTGGAATGCCCAGTTCAAAACATTGTTTTGCTTCCACTAGCAGCTGGTCGATACTGACACGCTCAACACCAGGCATTGAAGCAACGGCCTCACGTTGATTATTTCCCTCAATTATAAACATGGGGTAAATAAGGTCATTGCATGATAGCTGGTTCTCTCGCATTAATCGGCGGGAAAAATCATTGCGCCGCATACGCCGCATACGGGTTGCTGAATAATTGCCAGTTTTAGCCACGGGCCGCTCGCTCCAATGAATTAAAATTAGTTATATTGTAGCAGGCTGTTATTTTGATAGCATTACTCAATTTTTCAATGGCATAATGTATCTTCTGGTTAATTGTGAGCGGCTAAAACAATGAAAATATTGAAAGCAGCAATACGTACCCTTGTTCTTGTAGGAATAATGATTGCAATGTCATCAGTGTTTGCTGAGGAAAGCCCAGGTAATGTCTATCGTCAGCAAGTTAATAAACCCCTGTCAGAGGTTTATGACAAGGTTTATAAAAGTCTGGAAGAAGCCCGATTTTTTGTGGTATTTGAGCTAGTACTCTATCAAGGTGATTTTGACGGGTTCAGCGATACTGTGGTGTCCCGCAACAAGGCACAGTGCGCAGGCAATGGCATTAGTCCTTGTCAAGTACTGTAACGCAGGTGCGGGACACCACAGTAGTGCCCGAAGGATTGGCCTGTCAAAATCACCTTGATAGAGTACTAATATAGGTGCCAACCTGGCAAGGTTTTCAGAAAAATGGGGGGAGGATTACAATCAGAATAATCTTTCTGCGATTCGCAGCATGGTTTTCTGTAATGCATGGTACGCCAATAAGGTAAGTAACCTTGATCCAGATATGCTGGGTTTTTGCCCGCTGCATTTAACCTTTATTGAGTCTGATGGAAAAACGATAGTTTTGTTTAATCGTCCCGGTCTGATGGCGCAAAATAGTCCTGCAAAAGAATTATTGGTAAAAATTGAATCTGAAGTCATTGAAGCGATACAAAAAGGCATGCGGTAATCTCTTACCTTCAAAATTCTGCATTCCCATGAAATATCCGGACCAGAACCAGACTAAATACTGGCTTTTCAAGCTGTAATTGCTATAAATAAGCTACTTAAATGTTATCAAATTCGGGGTTGTGGCAGTTTTATGTCACGTATCTGTTAATCACCCCTGCTAAATCCTGTTCTTATGAGCTGCTCATTTTGTATTTCTAGGGAATAAATAATGCCTGATACTGCCATTAAACAAAATGTTCTCCTTGTTGAAGAATCAGCAACCCTGCGATATATGCTTGGTAAAACCATACAAAAGCAGTGTTATGAATTAATCAGCTCAGACAGCTTTGAGTCTGCTATGGATTTGCTTAAGTCAACGACGCAACACTTGCATGCTATTGTGGTTGGCTGGCCAAATTATGAGCATTTTGAGGCATCCAAACACCTGCTAGATATTCTGAATCGCGAACCTTATAGTGAGCTTCCAGTCATTTTATTATGTAATGATACTGAACTTGATCTTCTTAACTGGATGAGTACCCGCCGGACGACTGCATTAGTTCCCTGGGAAAATTATCAGGAAGTAACATCTTCATTACAGACAATGTTAAATCCGCAATCGCTGGAGCCGGTTTTAGAGCAACAGAGGATCCCTCGAGATGCAAAACCAACACGCATATTGTTTGTTGATGATTCAAAAAGTATTCGCACCTATTATCAGGGCCTGCTTCAACGTAACAACTATGAAGTGGTGACTGCTGATTGCGTTGATGAAGCATACAGGATTGCGCATGAGCAGAGCATAGATATTGCTATCGTTGATTATTTCATGCCTGAACAGGATGGTTATGTACTGTGCCAGAAATTACGAGATAATCCTGTGACAGCGGGCATACGGACCGCAGTCATTACCGGCACTTACCTTGATTCGGTGATACGTGACTCTCTAAATGCGGGTGCAATCGAATGCATGTTTAAAAATGAAGCAGAAGAACTTTTCCTGGCGCGCATATCAGGTATTGTTCGATTTGTTGAAGTGCAGCGTTCTATCGAAAAACAACGTGAAAACCTGGCGGCAATTTTAGAATCTGTTGGTGAAGGTGTATACGGTGTTGATAATGATGGTCGTATTACCTTTATGAATCCAGCGGCATTAAAACTGTTAGGCATGCATGATGCAGGAACGTTGTTCGGTGTGAGTGCAAACGAATGCTTTCATGTAAATAATCCGGGTGCTGGCCGGGACTCACTAAAGGAAGCTTATTACACAGGTAAAAAACTTAAAGGCTGGGAAACGCACTTTCGTCGCCAGGGTGGTAAAGAAATACCTGTAGATTGTACTTTACACCCGCTAACTATTAACGAAACAAAGGAAGGTTCAGTCATTGCCTTTCGTGATATTTCCGAGCGCAAAATGCTTGAAGAAAAATTGCGCTGGCAGGCCACGCACGACCATTTAACAGGTTTGTATAATCGCCGTTATTTTGAAAGTTATCTTGAAAAAGAAATTAATAATGTAAAGCGCTCAGGAATTATAAGCGCCTTAGTTTATCTTGATCTGGACCGTTTTAAATATGTAAATGATACAGCCGGGCATGAAGTGGGTGACAGGATACTGGTGCATTTAAGTCAGTTAATAAATAAAAGTGTACGCAGGTTTGATATTGTGGCACGTATTGGTGGGGATGAATTTGCATTGATATTAAAAAATGTTGATGCCAGTGTAGCTGTTAGAATTTCAGAGGAAATCAGGGTTTCACTTTCTAAAATGCGTATACACCATGAAGAAAATGTATACCATATAAATGCAAGCTTTGGTGTGGCAATGCTGGATTTGGAAACTTTAACAGCCGGTGACACCATGGCCAACGCGGACATCGCCTGCCATATTTCGAAACGTACGGGCAGAAATAGCGTGCATATGTATGAGCAGGGTAGTGACGAGCGTAACGCCATGGGCAGTGAGCTTGGCTGGACGGCGCGAATTAAAGATGCATTAGATAATGATAAATTCCAGTTGCATTTTCAGCCCATTATGCGTATGCAGGACATTGATTTAAAAAATCTGCCGGCGCAGGATGGTGCTTTATGGCAAAGACATTTAAATGGTGCTGATCGGGTATACAATTACGAAGTGCTTGTTAGAATGATCGACGATAACGGTGAAATTCATTACCCGAATAGTTTTATACCCACAGCTGAACGCTTTAATATGATGATTGATATCGATATGTGGGTGCTGGAAAATGCATTGCAAGCCATGGTTGCAACTGGTATAGCAAGTGAAAATTTACTTTTGTCAATCAATATATCAGGAAATACGGTTGATAGTGATGAGTCACTGGAAAAAATTAAAGCGATTATAAAGTCATATGACATTGACCCTGGTTCACTAACATTTGAAGTAACTGAGACAAGCGCTATTGCTAATCTTGAACAGGCGAATGATTTTATTAATGAGTTAGTAAAGATTGGCTGTCATTTCTCACTTGATGATTTTGGTTCAGGCTTCTGTTCGTTTTCACAGTTAAAAAATCTGCCTACCGACTATGTCAAGATTGATGGCCAGTTTGTGAGTAACATGGCGCGTGGTGCTACTGACAGGGCCATTGTTACCGCGATGAATGATGTTGCACACTCATTAGGCCGGTATACGGTGGCTGAATATGTTGAAAGTCCTGAAATTGTACGCCTGTTAAAAATATGTGGTGTGGATAATGTACAGGGCTATTATATCTCTAAGCCGCTAATGGAATTACCCTGCAGTAATGTCATTGCGTTTCACCAGAAACAAAGCTAACCAGCCCTGAAATACTTGTCCATTACTGCAGGATAAGCTTCTATTCCCTGTTCTTTTGCCCACACAAGCTGGCCTATAATCCTGAATTTTGCGACTGAGATCGCGCCGCGCTTAGCACGGTTTTTACTTGATGTGGCGGTGGCTTCAAGTATCTCTTCGCGAGATGCCTGATACATTTCAAGCGGTTCGAACTCATCATCCATCAAGGACAGTATTACTATGTCCCAGTCAGCATTAGCGTTTAATTGCCCGATCCGATGGCATGTTTTTACAGCGTTTCCGATCACACGGCCTTTTATCTGTACACGTAGATCTTTACGTTGATTATTACCAATCGCATCGTATCCGCAATTACTGTCATTGGTCAGTGTCAGATCAAGATGTCTCGATACATCATAGCGTGCTATTTCACCTGATACAGGCAGCATCGTGCCGGTTGTACGCTTGAATTCAGCAGCCAGCCTGCGTGTTTCATCGATCAATTTGTCAATTGAGTATAGAGACATATTTTGTCCAGTTTTCTCCTGTGAAATATATCGGCAGCAATATGCTTTTGCTTAAGGGCATTTTTAATATTTTCTTTTGCTCTGGACAATGTTTTCCAGCTAACTGTTAGAAAAATGAATCAGACGCAGCCACAGCCAGCAATGACCACCACCCGCATGGGCGCGGGTGTTGAGCCACCATGGATGGCTTCACGGCGTATCATTGCTGGCTGTGTCTGATTCATATCTTTGACAATTACTGGTACAGCAGTGCTGAGATAGAGTTAAAACCTGCACGACATAATGCTGACATGCATTATGCATATCACGACGAAAGTTTGACGCACCCCTGTTTCCTGGTAGGTATATCATTGATATTAAATGAAATTTAATAATAGGCACGCTCCTTGCAGTAAATCTGTCAGACATACGCTAGAGGTGAGGTCAGTGATAATGACTAATCAGATTAATGCTGCAGGTGAGCGGCTCGAAGATGCATTTCAATTATTTAACCAGTTTTCTGAAAAACTGGCTGACTCCTATGGTGATCTGGAAAATCAAATTGTTCAATTAACTAAAGAATTAGCTAAAGCACGTAGTGAGCGGCTAATTCAACTGGCTGAAAAAGAAGTTCTTGCAAATAGGCTGGCCGGTTTGCTTGATGCGCTTCCGGCAGGAATCGTAGTGCTTGATGCAGAGGGCTGTATAACACAGACAAACCCGATAGCACGCGAGATGATGGGTCTGCCATCAGACAGCAATAAATTCAATGGCGTTAAATGGGAAAGCATGGCGCCTGATGTGTTTATAACTGATGGAGATGAGTTGCAACTGAAGGATGGTCGTTGGGTCAATGTGTCTGCGCGTCCGTTAAAAGGTAGTCCCGGCAAGATTATTTTGATTTCAGATATTAGTGAGACGCATACATTACAAAATATGCTCAATCGGCAAAAAAGGCTGAGTTCTCTGGGTGAAATGGTTGCCAGTCTTGCGCACCAGATTCGCACCCCACTATCTTCAGCATTACTGTATTTATCAACCATGAACCATCCAATGAGTGATGAAAAGAAAAAAACTGGCTTTGCTAAAAAAGCCAGGGAAAGATTACAACATTTACAGCGAATAGTTGACGATATGCTTATATTTGCAAGAGGTGATGTCTCGCAATTCGAGTATATAAAAGCAGCTGAATTTGCCAGCCAACTTAAAAATATACTGAAACACGATTGTAGGTTTCAACAGGTGGTGCTGGATGTACACAGTAACGTGAAAAATATAACGCTACGAGCAAACACTGATGTTTTACTAAGCGCTATTCAGAATATTATTGATAATGCAATTGAGGCGTGTGCCGGTGATGGTGATGGTGAGATAAGGCCAGAAATAGAAATTAGCCTGTTTTTAAATAATAAAAACCTGCTGGAAATTAATATTAAAGATAATGGTTGTGGTATGTCAGAAGCAATAAAAGAAAGGGTGCTTGAGCCGTTTTTTACCACCAGACCTAATGGTACAGGTCTCGGCCTTGCCGTTGTTAACGCTAGCGTTAGACGTTATGGCGGCAGCATGAACATAGATTCAACACCAGGTGTGGGTAGTCAAATAAATATTACATTACCGCATGTTGAAGTTGACGCAATGTTATCGAGTTGTCTGCCGAAGGCGGAAGCTGGAATCAAACAGGTAATTTATCACCCTGCCCTTAAGCAGAATTCTAATGAGCAATATTCTAAAAAGACAAAATTAAAAGTAATAGATTGTCGAGAGGTATAAATATGAACCAGGCCACAATATTAATCGTAGAAGATGATCCTTCGCTTCGTGATGTATTAGGAGAAGCGTTGCGACTGGAAAAATATAATGTAGTAACGGCAGAGAATGGAGAGCATGCCTTAAAGATACTTGGAGACAATAAAGAGATCGCTTTATTACTGAGTGATGTGCAGATGCATCCGATGGATGGCCATGCGTTGTTAAAAACCTGTAAAGCACAATACCCGGACTTGCCATTTGTAATGATGACTGCCTATGGGACCATAGAAAATGCAGTACATGCCATGCATGATGGTGCCTCTGATTACCTGGTAAAGCCATTCGAATCGGATGCGCTTCTTGATGTCGTGGGCCGTTTTATCTCAACACAGAGTAAAAAACAAGATGGTTTTATTGCTGTTGATGAAAACAGTGTGCAGCTGGCAGAAGTTGCAAAACGAGTGGCATTAACAGAAGCCAGCGTTATGATTAGTGGTGAATCTGGCGTTGGCAAGGAAGTTGTGTCTCGATTTATTCATGAAAATTCGAGTAGAGCAACTGGCCCGTTTGTCGCAATCAACTGTGCGGCAATTCCTGAAAACATGCTGGAATCGGTTTTGTTCGGTTATGAAAAAGGCGCTTTCACTGGCGCCTATCAGGCTAAACAGGGAAAGTTTGAACAGGCCCAGGGCGGTACCCTGTTGCTTGATGAAATTACAGAAATGGACCTGGCATTGCAGGCCAAGTTATTGCGCGTACTACAGGAACGCGAAGTGGAGCGTTTAGGCGGGCGTAGAGTTATTCCGCTTGATGTAAGAATCCTGGCGACCACGAACAGAAATATTTATCAATGCGTTAGCGAAGGACAGTTTCGTGAAGACCTGTTTTATCGCCTCAATGTTTTTCCTTTGCATATTACAGCTTTACGTGAGCGCGTTGACGATATCCTGCCGTTAGCCAAAAAACTGCTGGATACCTATTCAAATACCGGTGAGGCTGTGCGTTTTTCTGAAACAGCGAAAAGATTATTACAAACTCATTCATGGCCGGGTAATGTGCGCGAACTGGACAATGTTGTGCAGCGCGCCCTGATCCTGAAAGCAGGGAATACTATTGAAGACAGAGACATTCAACTGGAGGACAAGGTAAAGAATCTTCAGCCCGTTAAAGAGGAAGTCAATCAGGCAAAAGAAGGCGAATCAGTACTCAGCAGTGATCTTCGGGCGCGTGAGCAGGATCTGATTATTTCTGCATTGCAGTCCAGGAATAGTCGAAAGGAAGTGGCAGAGAGGCTTGGTATTAGTTCACGAACACTGCGTTACAAACTGGCAAAAATGAGAGATGCCGGTGTGGCCATACCTGCATAAGGCCTGGTCAATGCAGGTATTGATAGAGTAAAAGTTTTTGACAGGGCTGCCGATATAGATGCTGAGCAGGTCCGTCGTACATTAGAAGTACAGTAAATAACATCAACAGCGTGTGACAACAAATATCGGGTGGTAACTATGAGTGGTTTAGAAATTAATGAATTACTACAGCAGATGCGCAGTATGGCATCGATGGCAGAAAATAAAATGCCAGCTGAAACAGGTGCGGTTGGCTCAGGCCCTGACTTTGCGCAGTTATTAAAAGATTCAGTTGACCAGGTCAACCAGACACAAAAGTCAGCAGCAAGTCTGGCGACTGCATTTGATTCAGGTGACCCGTCTGTCAATTTAAGCGAGGTCATGATTGCGATACAGAAAGCCAGTGTTTCTTTTCAGGCAATGACGCAGGTCAGAAATAACCTGGTTTCTGCATACAAAGAAGTCATGAACATGCAGGTTTAATGTCCATTTACTTAAGCAGTAGAAATGGACCAGTAAAAAAATCAGTATAAATAAATTAGTAAAAACGAACTGTAATAATTATTTAAAGGTAACTGAATGGCATTGGTAACAACACAAGATGTAACGGTAAGCGCACAGGGTTTTAACGCTTTGCCTGCATTGCGTCAGCTGGGTTTAATGATTGGGCTGGCCGTTAGTGTGGCACTGGGTGTTACTGTTGCTTTGTGGTCACAGACGCCTAACTACAGTATGTTGTATGGTGATTTATCTGCAAAGGACCTGTCGCTGGTCACAAAGTCACTCGATAGTGCAGGTATAGAATATAAAATTGAGTCAGGAGGTGGCGGAATACTGGTGCCTGCGGAACAGTTACATAATGCCAGAATGCAGCTTGCATCAGCGAATCTATCGCCAGGCGGTGCCATTGGATTTGAGTTATTAGACAAAAATCAGGGTATTGGAAGCAACAGTTTTTTATTGAAGGCGCAGTACCAGCGCGCGCTTGAAGGCGAACTGGCGCAGTCGATAAGTAAGCTCAATGTTGTTAGTAGTGCGCGTGTTCACCTGGCCATCCCCAAACAATCAGCATTCGCACGCAAAACAAGCAAACCGGCCGCTTCGGTTGTACTTAAGCTGGCGCCAGGCTGGGTTATAGATGATGCGCAAACAGCGGCCATCGTTAATATTGTTGCATCAAGTGTTCCAGGTATGGGTGCGGAGCAGGTAACCGTGGTTGACGATAAAGGCCGATTGCTTAGCAGTAAAGGCAGTCGTGAAGATATGTTATTGAGCAGTACGCAATTTGAATACACACGCAAACTGGAAGAACGCTATGTAAAACGAATACTCGACATTATTAGTCCAATAACAGGTGACGAAGGTGTCAGGGCGCAGGTAGTGGCGGACATAGATTTTACCTCACTTGAAGAAACCCGAGAAAGTTACAAGCCTGAGCAACGCGTGGTTCGAAGTGAGCAATTGTATGAGCAAAGCACTAACCAGTCAGGTGCATCAGGAATCCCCGGTGCATTAACTAACCAGCCACCTGCCGGGGGCAGTGTTGCTGCGCCGAAGGGTAAGGGTGGAGCGGACAGCGCATCAGCAAACAACTCATCCCGTACTGTGCGAAATTACGAAATAGACCGTACGATTAGTCATACACGCCCTTCACCGGCGGCTTTAAAACGACTATCAGTTGCAGTTGTGCTTGATTATCACACAATCGCTGGCAAAAAAGGCAAGGTTACACGAGAAGCGCTAACTGAAGAAGAAATACAGCGAGTGACCTCCCTGGTTAAGGAAGCTGTAGGCTTAAGTGAAGCACGCGGTGACACCATTAATGTTGTCAACACACCATTCCAGTTGCCAGAAGAAGTTGCACCCATGCCAGAACCACCTATCTGGGAACAGGCGTGGGCATTGACCCTGAGCAAACAGTTGCTCGGTGGATTAGTCGTTTTGTTTATTGCATTTGGCATACTAAGACCGATGTTACGCAACCTGGCGACACATGGTGAAAAAACCGCAGCCGCTTATGCGGCATTGCCAAACGGTGCACAGCCAGTTCAACAGAGATTAGG
>CAVYHW010000030.1:0-24282 GCA_963768215.1 uncultured Gammaproteobacteria bacterium | reverse complement strand
ACAGGTGCAGTCCCTGTGAATAACGCCCCAGATGCTCAGGATCGGGATATAAAGGCGTTTCGAGACTATCGGGAGTCAGTGTGGTGGCAGGATAGACGATAGGATACAGGTTGAAATTCACGAACGAAAACCCCTGTGAATGCTTGCGTACATCTAATATGGGTGTGGTGTTCCCAGCACATATCGGACACACTGCGGCGTCAGAGTATCCAGTTTTCTGATTCATACCCTGCCCGGCCAGACGCTTTGATCTTGCCGAATTGAACAGGATCATTTCACCACTGCGAGGGTCCAGCTGACAGGTTGGGTCGGGGCGAAAACGGCTAATCGTATTATTCGAGCGAACGGACTCGAACAACTGCTGCATACTGAGTTTGGATATGTCGTCTGCTAGCGCGATCTTTTTTGCATTTTCAATGGATAGTTCCATTTCCTGTCTCAACTAAATACAATTAAATGGTACAGAGGGATTATTGTTTAACCACAAGTTGTAACTGATCAAAATTTAATTCCTCCTTACCCTTTAATTGTATCGTCACCAAGACCATTATCTATAAAATTTAATTCCGTCCCCAAATATTGAATGACTTGTTAGGCAATCCGTAGCTCCTGCAAAGTAGCGAGTGAATTGCCTCCGCTAATATCTGGTTTGATACTTAACTCAAGCACTTTTACATCAGAAAGCTCAACATGATGATTTTCAGTCTCATTGGTTGTACCTCTCGGACTAAAATTCCATTGTTGTCTAACGATTTCATGGGGCTGCCCACTTTCACTAGACCAGCGCAAAACATACTCTTGAGTACGTTCAATGTCAGGCTCTTCAAATTTAAGCATTATTCTTTTGATACTTTGAGGGTGATTAAACACGAGTCTGATCGTTTGCTCTCCAGCATCAACTGCACGCCACCCCGAAACGCTTCCAGATAGTAGCGCGGACTCAATAGGATGAGCTTCATCTTCTGAGGAAATCTCAACTTCTACAAGCTCATCAAGTTTTAACCATTTTTGAAAAGTTGATTTTCCTTGTTCTTCTAGAGCTGAGCTACTGATAATTCGCTTGCGCATCTGAATACCCCTAATTTAATAATGTAGAAATTAACCTTCGCCTGACTATAATTAGATGTCCCAATTGACATGTTTAATTATATCAGCATCATACGCTTACTATTATTTATTACAATAGAAACAACGACGTAGGTAGATGCCTATCGAAATATCAGAAAAGCAAACGCATCATGGAGGATGCCATGTACATCCACGTTACTATATAAAAAATATTCCTCTGTGCACTCCGTGTCTCGACAACTGCTCCTGCGTTGTTCTAATAACGGGCTTCCTGCCCTAATCTGCGGTGAAAATCTTTAAATTGATATTACAGCCAGCATAAAAAACGGCCACTAAAAATTAATTTAGTGGCCGTTTTTCGTTTCTGATAACAGCAAATTATGTGTTAGCAGTTATGCATAAGTATCTATGCACTTGAAACGTCAACAGCCTGCAAACCTTTATCACCTTCGGTAACAGAAAAGATAACGGCCTGGCCTTCACCCAGTGAACGGTGGCCTTTGCCCTGAATTGAGCGAAAGTGGACAAAAACATCTTCGCCGTTTTCGCGGGTGATAAAACCAAAACCTTTGGCGGCATTAAACCATTTAACCGTGCCGCGTTCCTGGTCGCCAGATATTTCTACATCTGAACCGGCTGATTTAGCTGGGCTGATTTTTACTGAGATAAGAGAAGCGATGAAGATGCTGATAAAAGAAACCGCCCAAAGTTTTGCATAAGCAGGGGTCATTAAAAGAGAAAAGATTTCGCTAAAACTTGCTGCGGCATGTGACTGAATACTGATTATTGAAGCGATGATTGATACGATAAAACTTATTATTAATATTTTTATAACTGACATTTAAGTGTACTCCGAATAGATGTGAATACTGGAACGGATACATTGTTCCGGGGTTTATCTTTGTCTCATCATAAAGAGTTAGATTGATGAGCAGGTTGATTATAACCGAGCTTAAATTTGGCGGGAAGGCCTGAAGTGGTTTAAGGTTATGTTTTTGTTTGTTATTTGTTACGATTGCCGGCAATTTTTGCCATTATGGCTTCGACCGACTGATCTCCCGGGAGCTGGAGATGAAAACCATGTTCTTTGAGGTTGCTGATTACCGTTGCAGTATCTTCTCTGGCAAGCCTTGTGTCAGTTGTAATTTCAATCTCCATGGCAAACTCGACAATGCCCAGTGAGTTAAATATCCCCCTGGGTACATTATCAAACACATCTTCTTCCGCCAGATAGATATACATGTCCGGTTTCAGATTGCAGCGATAGATGAAGCATTGCATGCTGATTTTCCAGGGAATCTCTGATTAAGTTAATAAAATTTAGGCTGAGATAGAATGGCTCATAACTTCTTCGAAGTGAGGCATAATAGTAATTCTATTGTAACGAACTTCGGGGAAGTTATGAGTCATTATAGCCAGCGTAAAATTATTGGACTTGATCAGAGCTTCCCTAAATTAGTTATAAACGCTTTAATACTCTGGCTGCTGCATCAATCGTTTTTTGCAGGTCTTCTTCAGTGTGTGCTGCACTGACAAAACCCGCCTCATAAGCAGAAGGCGCCAGATACACGCCTTCATCCAGCATGCCGTGGAAGAAGGCCTTGAATTGATCGATATTACACTGTGTTGCCTGCTCAAAACTGGTTACCTGCTGATCGCTGAAGAACAGGCCGAACATACCGCCGACACGGTTACAGGTCATATTGATACCGGCATCTTTTGCGGCATCAAGAATACCATCTGTGAGGAACTCGACTTTTTTCGCCAGCGCATCATAAAAACCCGGTGCTGAAATCAGCCCCAGCGTTTTAAGGCCTGCAGTCATGGCAATTGGATTACCGGACAGTGTGCCGGCCTGATACACCGGGCCCAAAGGCGCGATGTATTCCATAATCTCACGTTTGCCGCCAAAGGCACCCACCGGCATGCCGCCGCCGATAACTTTACCCAGCGTGGTCAGGTCGGGAGTTATGCCATAGTGTGCCTGTGCTCCGCCTAAGGCAACTCGAAAACCGGTCATCACTTCATCAAAGATCAATACGATGTTGTGCTTGCTGCAGGTTTCACGAACACCTTCCAGAAAGCCGGCTACTGGTGGAATACAGTTCATATTGCCGGCAACCGGTTCAATAATTACGCAGGCAACCAGATCAGCAATTTCTGCAACGGCGGTGTTGAATGTCTCAAGATCGTTATAAGGCAGAGTGACCGTGTGTTCAGCCAAAGCAGCCGGTACGCCGGGTGAACTTGGCTGGCCCAGCGTTAATGCACCCGAACCGGCTTTAACCAGTAATGAGTCGGCATGGCCATGATAACAGCCTTCAAACTTGATCAGTTTGTCGCGGCCAGTATAACCGCGTGCCAGGCGGATTGCGCTCATGGTGGCTTCGGTGCCTGAGCTCACCATGCGCACCATATCCATCGAAGGCACCAGTTCGCATACTTTGTCCGCCATGGTGGTTTCAATGACGGTTGGCGCGCCAAAGCTGAGGCCGTTATCTGCCGCAGCTTTCACAGCCGCAATCACGTCCGGGTGAGCATGCCCCAGAATCATTGGTCCCCAGGAACCGACATAATCGATATACTGCCTGTATTACCTTCACTGTCGTCTTCACCAAAAATGTAGGCGCCTTTTGCGCGCTTGATAAAAACCGGATCTCCACCGACTCCTTTAAACGCGCGGACAGGTGAATTGACACCGCCGGGGATATGATTTTGTGCGGCCGTAAAGTTTGTAGACAGGGGATCGGACATGGTTTTTACTTCATTATTTGATTATTGAGAAAAAGTGATTTTACCCTAATTTATCAGGCTTATTTATTTTCTGGAAAGCTAAAAGTGAAATAATCACCCAATGCTGCCGCCATTTCAGCAACAGTAAAGTTTCTGTCAAGCGGGTCCCCGTATTCCTGGCACACCATTTTTATTATATCGGTGTCTTTCTCTGAGGTGAGATAAACTTCTGTATAAAAACGCAGGATGGATGGATGTGAAATCCAGTTCTGTCCATCTTCCGTTCGAGTTATTGTGAAGTCTTCCGGTTCGATGGTGCGAGGCCCAAATTTTTTAAAATCAAGTCTGCAATTGATTGCATAATCATTTCGATCTTTGTCGGCTATTTCTTTTCCGCCCTGAACAACTGCATGAGTGTCAGTAGATGGTATCGCCAATTTTTTATTGAGTGACAGTATTGAGCCGTCTGGGATACTGAATCCCAATGAATCCGGGTCGCTGGAGTACATTGAAGCGCAGGAGCTGAGAGTGATGGCTGCAAGGAATAGTGTCGAATTTTTCATAATATAAAATCCTCTCAGGTCAGGCTGATGTTTCAGTATATCAGACCGAGATAATTTTTCTATTGCCGTATCTACAGGTCATAACCCAGGCCAATGAGGAATCTGAAATCATCTTTCTCAGGAATATTGCCATTTGCCACCGCTACAGGTTGTCGTGTCCTGTCCCAGACGAGAGATGTGTCCAGGTCGAGGTTTTCTGTCAGCTCGGTTTCGACTGTAAGTATCGAGTGGTGTGAATAGTTGCCGATTTTATCGTCACCTAATGTGGCGGTATAACTGCCTTCCAGGTCAACTTTACTGTTTATCTCGGTATCAAATTTTGTCGATAATATTAGTGTCAAAGCACTATCTTCCAGTGATTGACCGGGTTGTACACTGACGAACTTGGTTGACTGGTAGGCTGGACCGCCTGTGATGTCCCATTCGGTTTTATTATTCTTTATCAGGCTGTAACCGACCCCGGTACCGATGTAGAATCGTCTTTCTATGTTCTGGAATGGGTCACGGTAGTATTCTGCTGATACCAGTGGCAGGAAGAAGTGACGGGTAATTAATATATTGTAAATGCCATTCAAACGGTGGTTGTTTATGGTTTCATTTTGATCTATCGCAGTAAAATTACCCAGGTAGTCAAGCACTAACCTGGAATCAACGGTCTGCCGTTTGGCATTCATTTTAGAGGTAAAATCTGTCTGGTCTGTATTGCCGCGGCGCACATTGATGCTAAATGTGATTTTGGAAGTCCAGTAGCTTATCTCTGTCTCTTTACCTGAGGCGATGGTCAGGAGTTTACTGCGGTCAAATGTCTGATCATCATAATCAGTAGTAACGCGAACTTCTTGTTGTGTGACTTCGATAGCGCCTATGGCCAGATCGTGGTCATCGAATCGCAGTCTGTAGGGATCAGAGCTTTTTATGTATTTAACTTTTTTCCATTTTATAACCAGTTTTTTTAGTTCGTCGCTTTCAAATTCCAGTTCATCTTTCTGCATGGCGATGATTCGGCCCCTTAACCATTCGCCAGAGGTAAGTTGCAGCCAATCAGCGCTTACGCGTGCTGGACGCGTATCTGACCACTTAGTTATTTGTTCGTTAGTTTTTGTTTCTACCTGTTTTTTTTGTCCTGGAGCAAGTTCTTCAATATCTGCTGGCTCTGTGCTTATCGAATGATCGGTTATTGTTTCGGGTGTTTGAGTTGTTGAGCTGATGTCTCTTTCTTCTTCGGCGCTATCGACAGTATCTGGTTCATAACTCGGTTCTGGTCGTGCATCAATTAGTGGGGGTTGTGGCGTTAGTTCAACAGGTTGTTCGACTGTTTGTTCAGTCTTTAGGTCGATATTTTTTTCTACGGTATTATCGTTTGTATCTGGCTCATAACTCGGCTCTGATTGTGCATCGATCAAAGGTGGTTGTGGCGTCGGTTCAACAAGCTGTCCTGCGGTTTGGTTACCTGCCTCGGACGAGTAATTAATCGTTTCTGCCTCAGGTCCGGTATCTGTCTGTTTGTCAGTTAGAAGAAGTTGTTGAGTTTGATCGACGCCTGGATAGTTTTGTATCCCGGCCTCTTCAGAGCGGGCAGTTGCTGAGAAGTAGTAAGACAATATTGCTGCTGTAAATATTAAAATATTTTTTAGTGGCCGAAGTATTATCACCAGAGCATTTAAGTGAAATGTTGGCTGAGACTATTTGCTGTGTTTTTGATATCGCCAGCAGCAAACAGGCTGCTGATGACTGCCGCCATATCTGTACGGTGCTGTATTAGTTGCTGGATGTTATCGCCCGTTATACCACCGATAGCGCAGACGGGTATGCTGAGATGCTGTTTGGCTAGAGAGATTATATTCGGTGTTGTAGTGACGGCATCAGGTTTTGTCTGTGAAGAAAACATGGCGCCAAATGCGACATAGTCAGCGGAATTTTTTTCTGCGCTAACGGCCAGGCCAATATCGTTATAACAGGAGATGCCGATGATGGCGTTGTCACCAAGCGTCTGTCTTGCGTTTAACAGTTCAGTGTCATTTTTACCTAAGTGAACGCCGTCAGCGTTTACGGTTTTGGCGAGCTCAATGTCATCATTGATGATACAGGTCGCCTGATACTGCGTGCAGAGAGCGCGTAGTACGGTTGCTTGATGCAGTCTCTTCTTCTGGTTAGTTGATTTATCACGGTACTGGATGATTCTGGCACCGCCAAGTAATGCTGACTCGATGGCCTCACTGAAGGCTTCTTCAGCAATCAGGTTTTCATCGGTTATTGCGTAAAGTCCCTTGAGTTTTTCTTTATGAGCTTTCGAGCAACTCACTTTTTGTCCCAGAAAAAGCGGTTAGGGTGATATTGTCCCATGCCAATTCGATTGGCGTGGACCAGGGTTTTATGTGTGTATTCCAGCCCTGTTCTGACTGCGCCCAGCACATCCTGTCCGAGGGCAATTTGCGCGGCAATACTTGAAGCCAGTGTACAGCCAGAGCCATGGTATTTATGCGGCAATCGTTCATTATGAAAGGTTTGAAGTTCACGATTGTTACTAAACAGGGTGTGCACCACATCTGGCGTTTTTCCGTGTGTGCCGGTCAATAATATGTATTCAACATCCGATTCTAACAGTCCCATTGCAGCGGCTGTGGGTGTGTCTGAGCCGGGCGCCAGCGCATGGACTTCATGTATGTTTGGCGTAAGCAATTTGGTGATGGGCAATAACAGGGTGCGCACTGTATCTACCAGGTCTTCAGTACTTAAAGCAGAGTTTGTTTCGGTGCTGAATACTGGATCATAAATTACGGGAATACCAGGGTAATCGGTAATGATTGAATGTATAGCCATGGCGATTTCGGCGCTGCCAACCATGCCAATTTTTATCGCACTCACCGGCATGTCTTCAAGTATTGCACGCGCCTGCTCAATGATTAAATCAGAAGGCATCGGGGCAAATGATATGACGTCAATGGTGTCCTGCACAGTGACGGCAGTGATAATAGGGGCGGCTATACAGCCATGACTGCTCAGCGCTTCAATGTCGGCCTGAATACCGGCGCCACCGGTTGGGTCGGCGCCTGAAAAGCATAATACAACGGGAGGATTATTTGTTGTCATAGTATATATCAGCCATACCAATGAAATATGTTTTGTTTCTGGGGCTATTCTAACGTAATCAAGTCTGTCGTAGAATAGCGGTATTGTTGTTTGATAGCAAATGAGGAAACTATGTCTTACAAAGTATTAACATGCATCGTATGTGGTTATATCTATAACGAAGAATTAGGTGATGAAGAACATGGTCTGGCGCCCGGTACGCGATGGGAAGATGTGCCCGATGACTGGGAGTGTCCGGAGTGTGGCGCTGGTAAATCTGATTTTGAAATGGTTTAGAGCTAATTCGTCAACAAGCCTGACAAAATGGGTCTGATGATCAATGTTTAGTAATCTAAAGGCTATCTTTCGGATAGCCTTTTTTATGTTTGACAATATTTGATTGTCTCGCGACGTTAGTAAAAACTATGTATTTTAGTGGCACATCGCGGAACCCAAATATTATATTTTGTTCCCCTCCTACAAGTGTAGCATTCCTCGTGGGAGCGGAATTTATTCCGCGATAGAGTTTGAGGTTTGAAAAGGTTATGAAAAAACCGTTAGCACTTTTCCTCGACAGGGCATCACTGTATCCTGATGATCTTGATTTTACAGCATTAGATGATGTAGCTAACTGGCAGTGGTTTGATAATGCTAATGTTGGTGATATTCACCATAACCTTGCAGATGCCGAAATTATCGTAAGCAATAAAGTCGTCATCAACGGGCAGGTGATTGAACGTTGTAAACAGCTGAAATTAATCTGCGTGGCCGCGACGGGCGTCAATAACATTGACGTTGAAGCGGCAAACCAGCATGGGATAAAGGTCTGTAATGTTCGTGCTTATGCTACAGCTTCCGTAGTGCAGCATGTTTTTTCTCTTCTTCTTACTTTAAACAGAAAACTATTTTCTTACCGGCAATCTGTCATTGATGGTGACTGGTCGCATAGTGATTTTTTTTGTTATTTTGGCCAGCCGATTAGTAACCTTGAGGGTAAAACCCTGGGCATTATTGGCTATGGAGAACTGGGCCGGGCAGTCGCAAAACTTGCAGAATGTTTCGGCATGAAGGTGTTGCTTGCTCAAAGTCATAACGCGGGAGTTGAGGAGGCTTCACAAAAAGATCGTGTTGATTTAATAACGCTGTTGTCCGAATCTGACGTGGTGTCATTACACTGTCCTCTAACTGAAAATAACCGCCACATGATTGCTGAAAATGCGTTCGCACTAATGAAGCCAGATGCGATTTTAATCAATACCGCACGTGGCGGACTGGTTGATGAAGATGCATTGTTGTATGCGCTGAAAAACAGGCAGATAGGCGGTGCGGCTTTAGATGTGCTTGAACAGGAGCCGCCAGCAGTTAATCACCCGTTAGTAAATTATCATGCGGATAACTTAATTATTACCCCGCACATCGCCTGGGCAAGCCGGCAGTCCAGACAAAAACTGGTTGATGAAATTGCAAAAAATATTGTGGCTTATCAGCAGGGGCAGTTGCGGAATATTGTATAAAAGCTACTCACCACAGAGGCACAGAGGGCACAGAGAAAACTTTTTGATATTTTTTTTACTATGCTGAATAGTAGTAATGATAAATTAACTATTACTGGTATGCCTGCATAAAGTATGTTGCAGTCAATCTACCGCAAAGCCTTATCTCATCCTATACAAAAAAATTACTCTGTGCCCTCTGTGTCTCTGTGGTGAAAAAGTTTTTTGATATGACTTATTCGCCCATAATTGTGACTGCAACATTTCGTCTATGCGCATGAGTACGGTGTTCCCATAGAAAAATGCCCTGCCATATTCCCAGGTCACATTTGCCATTGTGTATCGGGATTGATAAAGAGCTTTGCGTTAATATGGTTCTAATGTGCGCAGCCATGTCATCCGGGCCTTCATCATTGTGTTTGTATAAGCTGTCGCCGTCTTTAACCAGTTTTGCCATATAGGCGTCCAGGTCTTCGCGCACGTTCCTGTCAGCATTTTCACATAATATCAATGAGGCGCTGGTGTGCTGAAGAAAGAGATGGCAGATGCCGGAGTGAATGCCGGAATTTTCAATGGCTTCAGTTATCTGTCTGGTTATATTGTAGGTGCCGCGCCCGCTGGTGGAAAATTGTAATTTTTGCTGGTCTAGCATTGAAGTGTCTCAGGGTTGTAAGCAGTGGTTAAAGTTTATCGCCAGTTGCTGCATTAATTCAAACCAGGCATTTTTTTCACTGCCAACATTCAGGCCCAGCGGGTCCAAAGTAACAGCTTTAATTGAAGTCTGTTTTGTTAATGAATTAATAATCGCCGGTTTCGGGGCCTGGTAGACGATACACTGGATATTGTTTTTTTCTATACGGGCCTTGATTTGACGTATGTGTTTTAAGCTGGCGCCTGTTTCTTCGTCATAGGTTATAGAATCAATATAGTTAAGCCCGTATTCATTATCGAAATATTGAAAAGCATCGTGATATGCGATGTATGGCGAAGAACGGTTTTTTAGTGTTGATTCAATAAAGTCTTTAGCGCGATTGATTTTACTGACCAGTCGCTGAAGGTTGTATTTGTATAACTTGGTATTTTCCGGGTCATTTGTTATTAACGATTCAGTTATGTGATGACTGATTGCTATCGCGTTATTTGCAGAAAGCCAGATATGAGGGTCAATGCTGTGGGCTTCTGGGTTTTTTTCGGATGAAGTGTGATCGTTTTCGTGTGAATGTTTTGTTCGTCTGGCAAGCAGCTTCAGATTATTGGCCTGCATCACAGAAACAGCAATGGCTGAGTTTTTCTGTTGCTGAATAATTTTGCTTAAAAACGATTCCATTTGCGGGCCAAGCCAGATAATCATTCTGGCTTTTGCCAGCAAGTCCCGCTCTGATGGACGCATATTGT
Organism: uncultured Gammaproteobacteria bacterium; assembly: GCA_963768215.1. Taxonomy (GTDB): domain Bacteria; phylum Pseudomonadota; class Gammaproteobacteria; order SZUA-229; family SZUA-229. The sequence continues at coordinate 13,961 of CAVYHW010000030.1, read as the reverse complement.
AGTGATGGGGAGATTGTCCCTGTTTCATCAGCAGTACCGGAGTTTCAATGCCTTCGGTCAGGTGGGCAACCAGGGAGTAGATCGGTTTTATTGTTACGACAACAGGGCCTGAGTTTTCTGCGGTGTCAGCAGCATACGTGTTGGTGGCCAGTATGAATAACAGTAACCCAATGCTTATTAAGCTTTTTATCTGGTAATAAAGTTTAATTGTTTGATGCATAAGAAATGTAAGGTCTTAACGGTAGCAGTCTGATCATTAGTTACTTCAGTATCAGCCAGAAAAACATGTATGGGTCCAATGGCACTTACTTAAGCCAAAAAATACCGTCATTGCTAGCGGTAGCGTGGCACTAATTTTTCCAGGAGAAAAATTGAACGCGTTTTTGCGACCCTTAGGGTGAATAACAAGGATGTAATTCATAATCTGTTAGCGTCAGGTGCCTGTCTACCATAGATTGCTTCTTACTCGCAATGACGAAGTTACTGTGTATTGTGTATTTATCATTTTTAGCGTGCGCCATTCAGGCCTGGGCCGATGTTTCAGAGCTGATTATAATCATCATATTACCATGTAACATTCGTGTAAAATGCTGATATGTTCGAGATACATCAACAAGTCGCTGAAAATATAGATGCCGAAACCAGGGTATTGCTGGTTGCGGAAAATATTGGCTTTACCATACGCGATAAAACCATACTCACGGATGTGAGTCTGCAGCTGCAAAATAAAGAAATAATTACCTTGATCGGTCCTAACGGTGCGGGTAAAACCAGCTTGATCCGTATTCTGTTAGGACTCACTTCCGCCACCTCCGGCAGAGTGAAACGAACACAGAATTTACGCATAGGTTATGTGCCGCAGCGCATACAAGTCCCAGATGTTATGCCGTTACGGGTGTATGATTTTTTAAATGTCACCGGTAAATATGGCATTGAGCAATGTCAGAAAATGCTGGATGAAGTAAATTGTAATTATTTGCTATATTCACCAATGCAGAATATTTCAGGTGGTGAGACGCAGCGTGTATTACTTGCCCGCGCCTTGTTAAAAAAGCCTCAGCTGCTGGTGCTGGACGAACCGGCTTCAGGCATGGATATTATCGGGCAGCAGGCGCTGTATGAAACCATTCGTAACATTCGTGATACACATAGCTGCGGCATATTAATGGTGTCACATGATCTGCACCTGGTGATGGCGGCAACTGACAGGGTCATCTGTTTGAACACACATATATGCTGTACCGGCCATCCCGATGATGTGAGTGAACACCCGGAATATCTAAAATTGTTCGGTGATGCAATTGATGGCCTGGCGCTGTATTCACACCATCATGACCACGAGCATGATCTAAAGGGCAATATTGTGGTTTCTGAACATTGTCACAGTTGTGAGCATCATCAGGGCGAAAAATGATGGATGCCTTTTTTAACGACAGTTTCATAGTCTATGCGCTTGCAGCCGGCATGGCCCTGGCACTGGTTGTCGGTCCGCTGGGCAGTGTAGTTGTCTGGCGGCGCATGGCGTATTTTGGTGACACCCTGGCGCATGCGGCTTTGTTAGGCGTGGCACTGTCGGTGGCAGCAGATCAGTTGCCGATGACAGGGGTGGTTTTAATTGGCGTACTGATTGCTGTTATATTGTTCTGGCTGGAAAAACAGCGTAATTTATCGACAGATACCCTGTTAGGTATTCTTTCCCACAGCGCCCTGGCACTGGGCTTAATTGTACTGTCGGTAATTCAATCGCAAGGTTTTAACGTAAATTTGATGTCCTATTTATTTGGTGACCTGCTGGCGGTAAACCAGTCTGATCTAGTCCTCATGTATGGCAGTGCTGTTATAATATTACTGGTATTCAGCCAGCTGTTATCACCTTTAATATCAATATCGGTCAATGAAGAACTGGCGCGTGTCGATGGTGTTGCAGTTGAGAAAGTCCGCTTTATCTTTATGATTTTGCTTGCGCTGGTCATTGCGGTGGCGTTAAAAGTTGTTGGTATACTTTTAATTACCGCTTTATTGATTATCCCGGCGGCAACGGCCCGGCTTTTTTCAAAGTCACCCAGACAGATGGTAGTAACCTCAATTTTCATTTCGGCTATAGCTGTTGTGTTAGGACTTTATTCATCGCTTGGCTGGGATATTCCAGCAGGGCCAGCCATTGTTGTTGCGGCTTCATGTCTGTTTTTGGTGTCACGTATTTTTGTTCGTTGAAATTTATTTTAAAAACATTTTCACCACAGAGGCACAGAGTACACAGAGGAAAGCTTTTTTAAGTTTACAGCGCCGTAGGCGCGCTAACCAATATAAGTTTTTCTCTGTGTACTCTGTGCCTCTGTGGTGAGATAGCTTTTAACGCTTTTTAGTTTTTATCAGCTTGATCGCCTCAACCACTTCATCATAGGCATGCTGCGCAATTTCATCTCGTTTCTTGCCGGTGCTGTCAATGGGTTCAAGGAAATGAACTTCAACATCAATACCGGGTGCGCGGGTAATTAAGTCGAAAGATCTGGTTGCTGTAATCCCACGAAGAAATAAACTCGCCGGATTTATTTCTATTTCACTGGTTGCTGGATTTCTAAGTGGATAAAAAATGGCCACCGGCTGCACCATTGCATGGGCATCAATCGCACTTTGCATCATACGGCTGTGGAATTTTTTAACATGCCCGTCAGTGACTTTACCTTCGGCAAAGACGATTGCGTTATGCTCTTCATTTAATGCGGCAGTGATTTCACTGCTGGCATCAGAGGCGGAGTCACTACAGCCGCGCTTTATATATAAAGTGCCGGCGCGAGTGGCCAGCCAGCCTAGTAGCGGTATGGATTTGATTTCATGCTTAGATAAAAAATGTGCAGGTACGAGATGACCGAGTATAAGAGTGTCCAGCCATGAAATATGATTGGCAACAAATAGTGTTTTTTCCGGCAGTGCTGTACCGTATGTTTTTATTCTTACCCCAAGTGCGCGAGTAACGACTCCACTCCATGTGCTAACAATAGTGTTGGTTATACCACTGGTATGTCGGGTGTTACGCAAGAAAACAATAGTAAGAACAATACCAATTATAAGGAGTAAACCCAGCAGCATGGTCCGGTACAGCTTTCTTATGCCTGACATATATCGTTATTAAAGATGGTTTAAAGTGTCCCGGAAAAAGTACTTCAGGCAAAGCGCATCGACAGGTCAATTGCTTTTACGTCTTTAGTTAAAGCACCGGTAGAAATATAATCTACACCGGTTTTGGCAACTTCTTTAATATTGTCGATAGTGATATTTCCGGAAGCTTCACTAATAATATTTCCTTTGCAAATAGCAACGGCCTGTTTCAGTGTTTTGATATCGAAGTTGTCCAGCAGTACACGGTCTGTTCCTGCATTTATGGCCTGGTTTAACTCATCAAGGTTCTCAACTTCAACCTCGATTTTTAAATCAGGGTTATGAAAACGTGCTTCATTTACCGCGTTATGTATGCCGTCACAGGCTTTAATGTGGTTTTCTTTTATTAAAAAGGCATCAAACAGGCCCAGGCGATGGTTCTCGCAGCCACCGCAGGAAACGGCATATTTCTGCGCCATGCGTAAACCGGGAATGGTTTTTCGTGTATCTAAAACTTTTGTGTTTGTGCCTTTGAGCTTTTTTGCATATTTTTTCGATAGCGTTGCGGTACCCGATAACATTTGAACAAAGTTAAGTGCGGTGCGTTCTCCGCTGAGAATATGCCTGGATGACCCGCTGATGGTGCAAATGACCTGGTCGGCTTCAATGCTATCGCCATCATTGACAAACCAGTCGATTAATATTTCCTCGTCAATTTGGCGGTATGTTTCTTCAAACCAGTCAAGGCCGCAAAACACACAGTTTTCACGGCTGATTACCGTCGCCAGTGAAATATTATCCTGCGGAATAAGTTCGGCGGTTATATCGCCATCGCCGATATCTTCCTTCAATGCATAAAAAACATTTTCTACAATGACGCTTTGAGGTACCTGCAGGATAGTCATAGATTAATCAAGGTTGTCTTTAACTAATTTTTTTGCAGAAAACTTTGGAGTTACGCTGATAGTTATACAGTGATTTTTTCTCCATCGGCAAATCATCCGCTGAACATTCAACAAAGCCACGTTCAATAAACCAGTGCATGGCCTGTGTGGTCAGGGTGTATATTATCTTCAGGTGTTTTTTTCTTGCCTGCCATTCAATGTGCTGCATTAGATCATTACCCCGGCCATGTGTCTGATAGTCCTGGTGGACTGCAAGACAGGCGAGTTCGGCGACTTCTTTTTCTGCAAAAGTGAAAATGGCTGCACAGGCGATAATCATACCGTCACGTTCAATGACAGTGAAGTTATTGATGTCCAGTTCCAGTTGCTCGCGTGAGCGTTTAACCAGTACGCCCTGTTCTTCCAGTGGTGAAATTAGCTCCATAATGCCGCCAATGTCAGTAATTAATGCGTGGCGCAGACCCTCATAGTTTTCTGCGGTTACCAGTGTGCCAGTACCATCGCGGGTGAAAAGTTCCAGTAATAAAGCGCCATCAACTTTGCGGCTGACAAGATGGACACGACGTACTCCGCCACGACAGGCCTGTGCGGCGTTATTTAAATGTGACTGTGTTTCATCGCCTGCTTGATGGTTACTGGCAGTGCCGTGATTTTTTAACCAGCTTTCTGCCTGCGGTAAATTAAGCTGCTGTAACAAACCGCCCTCTTTATCAGTAACGCCGTTATTTTCCATAACGAAAATCAGCTTGTCGGCATTAAGCGCAATGGCCGTTTCTGTGGCCACATCTTCAGCGCGTAAATTAAATATTTCACCCGTGGGCGAATAACCAATGGGTGAAATTAAAACCATATTATTGTTTTGCAGGTGCAGCTTGATGGCATCGGCATCAACATTTCGTACATTGCCTGTCAGACAAAAATCGATACCATCTCGAATACCGTAGGGTTGTGCGGTGACAAAATTGCCGGACACCACACGAACGGACGCCCCTGCCATTGGCGTATTGGGCAGGCCCATGGAGAGCTGTGATTCGATGCTCATGCGCACCTGGCCGACCGCCTGTTCAACTGCAGGCATGTGCTCGGCCAGGGTAACGCGCATGTGTTCAGCAAATGCAGAAGTGACATTGAGTGTTTTTAACTGTTGTTTAATCTGTGGCCGCGCGCCATGAACCAGCACTATTTTTACGCCCAGACTGCTTAACAGTGTTATGTCATGAATCAGATGGGGGAAGCCGCTGTGCTCAACCGCTTCACCTCCGAACAGGATGACAAAAGTCCGGCCACGGTGGGCATGGATATAGGGGGCTGATTGCCTGAACCAGTCGACATGTCCACTACTGTCAGGTCCATCATTGTCAGAACGGTTGTTTTTTTTTGTTTTTTTGTCCACTGTTTGATCTCAGCACTTCTTTCCTATAGTAATATACGCGATTCTCTTTTCTATTCAATCTGTAATTAAAACTTATTAAAGAATTATAGATTTTTAGGGCAGATTTTAAGTATTCGATAAGTATTTTATAGAAGGTTACCGCATGGCAAATGATAAAACACGTAAATTTTCATCAATTATCGTTGACGGTGTAGCGCAGGCGCCCAGTCGCGCGATGTTGCATGCCGTTGGTTTTGAAGATGCCGATTTTAAAAAACCGCAGGTTGGCATCGCTTCAACCTGGAGCATGGTAACCCCCTGTAATATGCATATCAACAAACTGGCTGAAGATGCCGCGCGCGGTGCGGATGAAGCCGGCGGTAAAAGTGTGATCTTCAATACCATTACCGTATCTGACGGCATATCCATGGGCACACCCGGTATGCGTTACTCACTGGTATCTCGTGAGGTCATTGCCGATTCTATTGAGACTGTGGTTGGTGCACAGGGTTTTGACGGGGTGGTTGCTATTGGTGGCTGTGACAAAAACATGCCCGGCTGCATGATTGGCCTGTCTCGACTTGACCGGCCTTCAATTTTTGTTTATGGCGGCACCATTAAGCCGGGCGCCAGGCGCCGCGATATTGTTTCCGTGTTTGAGGCCGTCGGTGGTCATGCTGCAGGCAAGGTGTCTGATGAGGAATTGAAAGAAGTTGAAGATACGGCGATCCCGGGTCCGGGTTCCTGTGGCGGTATGTATACCGCCAATACCATGGCTTCGGCGATTGAGGCGCTGGGTATGAGTTTGCCTAACAGCTCGGCGCAGGAAGCCGTGTCTTACGACAAGAAAGAAGACTGTATTCACGCCGGCAAAGCGGTGATGAATCTGATCGAAAAAGACATCAAACCTAGTGACATCATGACCCGCAAAGCGTTTGAAAATGCGATTACCGTGGTCATTGCCATAGGCGGTTCAACCAATGCCGTGCTGCATTTGCTGGCGATGGCGCATTCTGCCAATGTAAAACTTGAGCTGGATGATTTCACCCGAATCGGCGCCAAAGTGCCGGTACTGGCGGACGTGAAACCCAGCGGCAAATACCTGATGTCCGAGTTGATCGAAATCGGCGGTATTCAGCCGCTGATGAAAGTGTTGCTGGATGTTGGTTTGCTGCATGGTGACTGCCTGACTGTCACTGGTAACACTATGGCAGAGAACCTGGCTGATGTAGATCCTTATCCTGAAGGCCAGGACATTATTCACAAACTGGATAATCCGATCAAGAAAGACAGTCACCTGGTGGTGCTGTATGGCAACCTGGCGCCAACCGGCGCGGTGGCAAAAATTTCCGGCAAGGAAGGCCTGCGATTCAGCGGTAATGCGCGTGTATTTGAATCCGAAGAATCAGCTCTGGCAGCCATTATTGATGGCACCGTGGTTAAAAATGACGTTATTGTTATCCGTCATGAAGGCCCGGTAGGCGGCCCCGGTATGCGTGAGATGCTGAGTCCGACAGGCGCCATTATGGGCAAAGGTATGGGTAAGGATGTGGCGTTAATTACCGATGGCCGTTTCTCCGGCGGCAGTCATGGATTCGTAGTTGGTCACGTTACCCCGGAAGCAGCAGTTGGCGGCCCCATTGCTATTATTGAAGATGGTGACGCTATTACTATTGACGCTGAAAACCGAACACTGAACCTGGATATCCCCCAGCAGGAAATCAACCAGCGATTAAGCAAATGGAAAGCACCGGCGCCAAAAGAAACACGCGGCATACTGGCAAAATACGCCAGGCTGGTGAGTTCTGCGTCGGAAGGGGCGGTTACGGATAAATTCTAAAATTAGTGTGGATAATCTGCATACAGGTAACAACCGAACGGTAAATCTACTGGCCTGTTTTTTTACTGGTGTAGTCGCACTTACTCTGGTTGGTTTAATATATAAAAGTCTGTTCGTCTTTTATAATTACGCATTATTTGCCAACCTGTCTTTATCAGAAATCAGTTACGCACTATTCTGGGGTTTACGTTTTGATCTGGCCTCGGCGGCATTATTCTCCTTGCTGAGCTGCATCATTATCTGGTTTTTTCATCGACTGGAACGTCCAGGTAAACGTCTTGCTTCGGCAACAGCATTATTGATAGTTATGCTTGTTGTACAGGTGTCACTACAAACAGCTGATACTATATATTTTTCCGAATCTGGCCGTCATGTCAGTTATGAAATGCGCGATGCGCTGACGGATGCTTCCGGGTTATTTATGACGGCAATAAGCAAATATTCCCTGTTTATTATTCTGAGTTACCTGCTAGGTTTTATTATTATTCTGGCCATAGTGAAACTTTCAGAAAAAGTCTTAACCGTATCTGAAAATAAAGCGCCAGGTTTAAGGTTTAGTCATGAAATAAAGCTGTTTACAATTTTACTGCTATCCATAATATTAGTCCGTGGTGGGGTAGCCGGTGTTCCGCAAAGTGTGATATCTGCTTTCAAGATAGGTGATGCGCAACAGGCAATAATTACCATGAATGGTGCATACAGCGTGGTTTATGGTGCAATAAACAGCTCAAAAGAAGTCACTCGCATCAATATAGACCTGCCGGACAATATTAATGTTAAGAAAGTGATGCGGTCGTTATATCCCCGATCGTCTGAGCTGAGTGCTGATAATGAAGACGCAGTCAAAAAATATAACCTGATATTTATTTTGATGGAAGGTTGGGCTGCAGATTTAATGTCAGCATATGGCTATAAAGAATTAACAACGCCGTTTTTTAATTCTTTAAAGGAAAAATCGCTTTCACCCATAGGCGCAATTTCAGGTGGCGTTAGAACAACAGAAGGCATCTATGCAATATTTTGTTCACAACAAAATCCATTAGGCGAAACCGTCGCGCAGTCCAGTTTGCAAAATAATCAATATCAGTGTTTGCCTGACATGTTAAAAAAACATGGCTGGCATACTGCCTTTTTTCAGGGCACACATAAAGAGACCAGCGGTACCGGAGCATTTGCCCAGAGCCTGGGTTTTACTGAAAGCTACGCTAAGGAAGATATGCCGGAAGGTCGATATAAGCACAATTACTGGGGCGCTCATGATCCGGATATATATGATTTTATGTTGAACAAGCTGGACGATATGCCGCAACCGTTTTTAATTGGCGTGAATACAAACAGTACACATGATATTAAAGTACCGGCTGGTGTAAAGCCTTTTTTTGGTAATAGTAATAGTGAGCAAAAGCATCAGAGTATTCTGCATTTCGCAGACCAGTCGATGAAAGAGTTTTTTGAAGAAATAAAAGACAAACCCTATTATAACAATACTGTTTTTATCCTGGTTTCTGACCATACCGGTGGTAAACATCAAAGTATTGCTGCAAGATACTTTATTCCGGGCATTATTTATTCTGAAAACATAATTCCTGCAGCAAAATTAAACCGATACGTGTCACACCGGGACTTCGCTCCAACCGTGCTGGATTTGCTCGGACTGCCTGCCTCTAAATCATTTGCTGGAAAATCACTTTTGTCAGGAGCTCAGGATGTTTATTTTGCTGATTACTTTGATGCCGGCAGTATTGGCTGGATAAGCAATGATTTGCTGATAGAAACAAGTGTAACCAGGCCATCTGATATCAGGTGTTATTTTATTGGAAATGGTTTGTTGCATGCTGCCGAAACTGGTTGTGATGAAACATTTAAATCTGAATCAATAAACTCTTTAGTCTTTACATCCTACAGCCAGACTCTATTATTTGCTGGCAGAACAAAATCATTTTATGAATTTACAGGTAATGAATAGAGATAATTTCACGGTGTTAATATGAAATATGAAGTAAATGATGCAGTTATTTCCCCTAAAGGTCAGATGGAAACACTTTCCCAGTTTGAAGTTGGGCATATATTAAGTGCAAGTCATGGTGAGCTGGGGAGGATTTTTAGAAACTGTTCGCTTGCTGTGTTAAATAGTGGCAGTCCGCTTGATGATGGTAAGGAGCTGTTCAAGCGTTATCCTGATTTTTCAATAGAAATTATTCAGCGCCATCGTGGTATTAAATTAGCACTGAAAAATGCACCAGCCATTGCTTTTGTCGATGGCAGGCTTATGACGGGTATTAATGAGCACCTGTTTACGGTATTGCGCGATGTTCTATATTCGCAACAAAAAATTATTAATTCATCGCGATTTAATCTGGATCATTCAGATGATCTTACCAATGCTGTTTTTCATATTTTACGCAATGCGCATATCTTAGACCCGCAGCAGGACCCCAACCTGGTTGTTTGCTGGGGCGGTCATTCCATTAGTCGGGAGGAATATGAATATACCAAGGAAGTAGGTTATGAAATGGGTCTGCGTGACCTGGATATCTGTACCGGTTGCGGACCGGGCGCAATGAAAGGACCGATGAAAGGTGCAACCATCGGCCATGCAAAACAGCGCAGTGGCGTAGGCCGTTATGTTGGCCTGACGGAGCCGGGTATTATTGCTGCAGAGTCTCCTAACCCGATTGTGAACAAGCTGATTATTATGCCGGACATAGAAAAACGCCTGGAAGCGTTTGTTCGCACCGGCCACGGTATTGTTGTTTTTCCAGGCGGAGCTGGAACAGCCGAGGAGATACTTTATGTATTGGGTATTTTACTGCACCCGGAAAATACCTCGGTGCCCTTTCCGCTAATATTTACCGGGCCTAAATCTGCTGAGAATTATTTTAAACAGATTAACCAGTTTATTGTGGACACGCTGGGCCTGGAAGCGCAACAGCGCTATAAAATTATTATTGATGATCCAGCGCGTGTCGCGCGCGAGATGAAAGCCGGCATAAAACTGGTGCGTGCACATCGCGTACAAAAACAGGATGCCTTTTATTACAACTGGTCATTAAAGATAGATGAGCAGTTTCAAAAACCATTTGATCCTACACATGAAAATATGCGTGGACTTGCCTTACAAAAAGACCAGGAAAGCCATGTGTTAGCTGCAAATTTAAGGCGCGCCTTTTCCGGTGTGGTGTCAGGTAATGTAAAAGAGGAAGGTATTCTCGCCATTGAAAAACACGGGCATTTTGAGCTAAATGGCGACATAGAAATCATGGATCCGATGGATGCACTGTTATCCGCTTTTGTTGAACAGCACCGTATGAAGTTAGCCGGAGCAGAATATGTTCCGTGTTACAGGATTATTAAATAAAAGCTTAAGAGCTTGTTCACCACAGAGGCACAGAGTACACAGAGAAAACCATTTAAAAGTATTGTTAGTTGCGCCTTCGGCGCAACTAACAATAAAAACGCTTCCTCTGTGTACTCTGTGCCTCTGTGGTGAAATGCTTTTCTTTAACAACAATAATGCACAATCAGCTGCCGGATAATATCTACCGCAGGGTTTAACATTCTGGTTTCGATATATTCATCCGGCTGATGCGCCTGTCTGATGCTACCCGGCCCCATCACGATAGTTTCCAGCCCCATGGTTTTGTAATAAGGTGCTTCGGTACCGAAGGCTACGGCCTGCGCTTCTGTATGGGTCATTTTTTCTGCGAGTTTAACCAGTTTTGAATTTTTCTCCGTTTCCATGGCGTCTACGCCTTCAAACAGGGGTACGGTTTTTAACTGGATCCCGGTGTTATGTAAAACACGTTTTAGCCGCTGTTGCATTTCAAAACGTAAATCAGTCACTTTCATGCCCGGTAGCGGGCGGATATCAAGCTGCAGTTCACAGCTGCCGCAGATGCGATTGGGGTTGTCCCCGCCATGAATATGGCCCAGGTTTATGGTAGGCACGGGCACTTCAAATAATGGGTTTTTATATTTATTTTGTAATTCATTACGCCAGGCCAGCAGCTCAGTGATCACTTTATGCATGGCTTCCAGCGCGTTATTGCCCAAAGCCGGGTTGCTGGAATGGCCTGCCTGGCCGACAAGTTGAATGGCTTCCATCATCATGCCTTTGTGCATGCGCACCGGCTGCATGCCAGTGGGTTCGCCAACAACGGCATAACGTGCTTTGTTAATACCAAGAGTATTGGCATTATGTACAAGGGCTTTTGCCCCGGACATGCTGGTTTCTTCGTCAGCCGTGGCGAGAATGATCAAAGGCTGCCTGATGTTACTGGTGTCGATCTGTTTTAGCGCTTCGATAATAACGGCAAAAAATGATTTCATATCGCAGCTGCCAAGGCCGTAAAAACGATCATCCTTTTCGGTCAGCTTAAAAGGATCGAACTGCCAGCGATTTTCGTCGCAAGGTACGGTATCGGTATGGCCAGCCAGCACCAGTCCCTTGCTGCCTGTGCCCAGTGTTGCAATTAAGTTGGCCTTATTATGCTGTTCCAGTGGCTGGATTTCACACTGAAAACCGAGCTCTTCAAACCAGTTGGCTAACAGCTCAATTACCGCATGATTGCCCTGGTCTATGCCAGGTGAAGTGCAGCTGATTGACGGTGTGCTTAATAGTTGATTTATTAAGTATTTAATTTCCGGTGTTTTGCTGGGCATATCTATACGTTAAAACTGTTTAAAGAATATTGCAAAATAAAAGTATTTGCTCATTGAGTTTGACTATAACCAAAGGAAATAATTATGGCTATTGTTAGTTACTGCTATCATGCTATAAAGTACCCTGTGTTAGCTGATGACTGCCAACTGCCAACTGCCAACTAATGACTAAAGACTAAAGACGAATGACCAGCGAGACAGCAATTCCCGCCGAACTTTTATCCCACATTCCGCCATCCCTTAAATCGGTGGTGGAGAATTACTGGAGTGACTGGATTGAGTCATGTGAAAAACAGTCCATCGATCCGCAACAGGCTGTTTCTCTGGCTGTGCCGTTGGCTGTATTAGGCAAAACCTGGGCGTGCAGTGATTTTGTGGCGCGCAACTGCATTCGTTATCCACAGATGTTTTATAACTTGCACTCGGAAGGCTTTGAATCAGCCCGTTCGATGGAAGACTATAAAAATATGGTCAGCAAGGTAGTTGCTGACAGCGAAAACGATAACCAGTTAATGAAGGAGCTGAGAATCTTACGCCAGCAGGAAATGCTGCGTATTGCCTGGCGCGATCTTAATATGCTGGCCGATGTTGAAATTATTCTGCATGAACTTACCGATCTGGCTGAGGCGATTGTTTCTATTACCTTGCAGTATCTTGAAAAGCAGCAGTCTGAAATTTTTGGCATGCCGCTTGATGCAAACGGCGAGGAGCAGTCTTTGCTGGTTTTTGCCATGGGCAAAATGGGTGGCGGCGAACTGAATTTTTCTTCGGACATCGATCTGATTTTTATTTTTGCTGACGACGGTGAAACGCCCGGCCCGCGTCGTAAATCTCACTATGAGTTTTATTTTGCAGTCATCCGCAAACTGGTTAAAGTGCTAGATGAGGTGACCGCAGACGGATTTGTTTACCGCGTGGATACGCGGTTAAGGCCGTTTGGCGAAAGTGGGCCAATGGCGATGAGTTTTTCAGGCATAGAACAGTACTATCAGTTACAGGGCCGGGACTGGGAACGTTACGCCATGATCAAGGCCAAATTGATTACCGGCCGCGAGCACGATAAAAAGTATCTGCGCTCCATGCTGACACCGTTTGTTTATCGCCGTTACCTGGATTTCAGCATGCTTGAATCTATTCGTGAAATGAAGGCGATGATTAACGCGCAGATGAAACGAAAGGGCATGACCAATAATGTCAAGCTCGGGCCTGGCGGCATACGCGAAATAGAATTTATTGGGCAGACCTTGCAATTAATCCGCGCCGGCAGGGAGCCGGAACTGCGAGAGCGCAGCCTGATTAAAGTGCTGACGCTGTTAGCGGAAAAGAACTATTTGCAGAAAGCGGAAGTCGAGCAGCTGGTGCAGGCGTACTGGTTCCTGCGTAAGCTGGAAAACCGCCTGCAAATGCAGCGTGATATGCAGACCCATACTTTGCCTGACGATGAGCTTTCACAACAGCGCCTGTGTCTTGCCATGCAGGTGCAAAGCTGGGATGAGTTGCTTGAACAGCTGAGTCTTCATCAGGCTGCAGTTGATCGTGTTTTTCAGGGACTTATTGCCTCTGAGAATGAGGAACAGGAAGTCAGCGTCTCAGCTTTTGCACTTTTCTGGTCGCATGTGGATGCAAGCGACGACGAAAAAACAGGTTTCAGGCATTATCTTGAGGCGGCAGGGTACAGCCGTGTCGATGAAGTCATCGATTTGCTGGGCCACTTACGTTCCCGCTCGCAGGTGAAGCATTTAAGTGATGATAGCGCCCGTCTGCTGGCGCAACTGATGGAATCGTTAATTGTGAAAATTGCTGATTACCCTGACCAGGTGGTGCTGCTGGACCGTGTCTGCCATATAATCAAAGCAGTGGCCGGTCGCAAGGTTTATATCAGCCTGCTCAATGAATACCCGGCAATACAGTTGCAGATGCTGACTTTGTGCGCAGTAAGTGAATGGTTTACCGAGCGCCTGATAAAGTATCCTATTTTACTGGATAGCCTGCTGAGCACGGCTGAAGCATTCCGCCAGCAACATGATGTTAAACGACTGCTCGATCTGGAGCTGGAACGCATTAAAGGAGATAGCACAAATAC
>CAVYHW010000029.1:0-22457 GCA_963768215.1 uncultured Gammaproteobacteria bacterium | reverse complement strand
TGTTTATGCATACATTTGACAGCTTCAGTTACCGTATTGCTCTGTGGGCATCTCCATTGTTTCAATCGTATTACATCAGTGCTTCTTCTGTGTGAATCGCGATATTTCAAAGGGGATGATGCAGGGAATGCTGCATGGAGTTGACTGGTATTTTCGACAGCTATTCCCCTGGGTGTTCTGACATAGTTCTCGCGTTTACTGTTGCTGTATAATCTCTGGAAATTGATAGCTGAGAATACTGTGATAAGTGAAATGAAAAAAATAATTCCATTAATCCTGATGTTTTTTGTTTTGTCACTGCCATCCAATACAGTGGCTGACGAGATGGAAAATATGGACAGGATGTCGGCCCAGCTTAAAAAGGCAATTAAAAACATTGATCGGGGCCAGTTTGAAGGTGGTGACCTTGGTGAGTGGACGAAACTTAGTATCAAGATGAAAAGCGCCGCTTCCTTATGTGTTTCTAATAGTGAAACGGCTTTGCTTGATTTAAAAACACAAATGGATGGCCTGGGTGAAAAAGTAAAGGGAGAAGATAACGAGGTCACTAAAAAGAGAAGTGCTTATCAGAAAGAAAAAGATGAGCTGGGTAAAGTGCTGGCTAAATGTAATTTGTTTATTGCTAGCGGTGAAGAAGTGGCTGCACGTATTAAAGAAGCAGAAAAGTCATATTTTAAACAAAAGTATCTTGCAAAAACCCCGGATATTGTAGAGCTTGTTATTGCCTATCTTAATAATCCGATCGCAATATTAAAAAACTCAGGTGAGCTTCATATTCAGTCGTTCAGGTATAAATGAGATTGACGCGCTGGATATGATATTAAGTGTTGTTGCTGTTCTGATCTCAATATTTGCCGGTGTCTGGTTGCGTAAAAAACTATTGTTATTCGAAAGTAGAAGGCAGTGGCAGGATGAGTTTTCAGAAAATTTACTAAGAGCAGCGCTGACGACGGTATCTCACGCATTACCTTATTTACTTGGCTCCGCTGCGGCTGCAATAACTTCGGTAATTATTACTATAGAGGTTGAGCAAATCCCCTTTGTTACTGAGTTTTTTGTCGGCCTGCTTATTTTCTTTCTGGTGATAACTTCTATACGTTTACTGTTTTCTCCGTTACCACCTGCAAAAACATTTATAGACTTTTCACCCCATATTGCACAGGCACTGGCCAGAAGATTAAAGGTGCTAGCAGTATTAAGCTTGATCGGATACCTGGCTTTTTACACCGTGTTTTCGGAAAGCATCACCGAATCTAACTTAATGCTGATGCGAAATATATTTTCATTGTTTTTTGTGGTTAATCTTGTATGGACGCTACAGGTCATTACCAAATCACCCAAATTACCAAAATTACGTTATATATCAATACTGGTAATTATAGCGGTCTCAGCATCATTGATTGCTGAATGGATGGGGTATAGAAATCTCGCTTTCAGTAGTCGACGAATTATTGTGCTGTCGTTTATTGTTTTCCTGACTTTTATCGGTATTGCGAAAATTTTCAGAGATATATTTAATGCGATCGATGACGGAAAATATCCATGGTGTCGTCGTGTCCATAAAACACTCGGTGTCGAAAAAGGAGACAAAGTCCCCGGATTGATCTGGATACGCTTACTTACAACCATTGTAATATGGGGTTTATTTGCAGTTCTTCTTATCAATACGCTGGATTATAGTGGTGGTGTGATTGAGCATATCAGGGCTTATATTGTTAATGGCTTTGATATTGGCGAGTTTCGTATCATTCCAGCTCGTGTTTTATGGGCCCTTTTAATCTTTGGTTCAATCATTATTTTTTCCAGCTGGGTGCGATCTCAAATGGAAAACAACTGGTTAAAGATGACAGGTATGGGCCAGGGTGCACGCGATGCAATGGTAACTATAACCGGTTATGTTATCTTTATTGCCGCCTTGTTTGCCGGTTTGTCTGCAGCAGGGTTTGATTTTGGTAATGTTGCCATTGTGGCAGGCGCCTTATCTGTTGGTATTGGTTTTGGCCTGCAGAATATTGTTAACAACTTTGTTTCCGGTCTCATACTATTATTTGAAAGACCTGTGCGCAAAGGTGACTGGATTGCGGTTGGCGGTACAGAGGGTATTGTAAAAGAAATCCAGATACGTTCTACGCGTATTCAAACCTTTGATCGCTCTGATGTCATTGTGCCTAACTCAGAATTAATTTCAAACCAGGTGACGAACTGGGTGCTTTCAAACAGAGGCGGGCGCGCCATAATTCCGCTAGGTGTGGCTTACGGTACAGACACGCAGAAGGTGCGTGACATTTTACTGGCCATTGCAGATGAAAATGAAAACGTGAATAAATCCGGACTTTATCCTGCCCCGGTTGTTTTGTTTAGAGCATTTGGTGATAGTTCCCTGGATTTTGAGCTGCGTGTGTTTTTACGGGACATTGATAAACGTCTGAGTGTTATAAGTGAAATTAACTTTGCGATTGATAAAGCATTCAGGGAAGCAGGTATCGAGATACCATTTCCACAACGTGACTTGCATGTGAAAAGCCTGCCTGAAAACTTTGTACAGAATAATAAATCTGGAGAATAAGATGGCTGTTAAAAATATTTTTACCTGTAAGTTTGTTGTTATTTTTATTTCAGTATTAATGTCAATATTAAGCGTTTCGTGTGTAACCGAAACAGTTGAATCACCGTCTTCCATGAGATTTTCTGATACCGCGGTTATCTCCGTTCAGGACCCTGGCGTCTCTATTATGGCCGGCTCAACTTTTGCGTGGCTGCCTGAAGCTGTGCGTTATTATAAAGATGAACGTTTAAAAGATGTGCCGGTTAAGTCACTTATTGAAAAAGAAATAGTTGATAATCTTAAACAAAAACAGATGAACTTTGTTGAGTCGGTAAATGGAGCGCAATATTCAATTGCCTATACTGCGGCATTAGAGTCTTCACTGGATGATGCGGCTATTATTCGTCGATTTGGTTTGTTGCCTGGAAATACACAGGTTCCTCAAGGTGATTCTAATGTGGAAAAAGGTACTCTAATTGTTTATGTGTTTAATAATAAAACAGATGAAATCGTCTGGCGCTCGGCAGCACAGGTGAGCGTGAGGTTTGATACAGCAGCAGAGCAGAGAAATGAGCGAGTAGAGCGTGTCATTGCACAAATATTTCAGACATTTCCTGCTGCCAAATAAGCATGACTCACCAAGTTCAATAATAAAGTCAAAAACATTTCACCACAGAGGCACAGAGTACACAGAGAAAAGCATTTAAAATTTATTGTTAGTTGCGCCTGCGGCGCAGCTAACAATAAAAAGCTCTTCCTCTGTGTACTCTGTGCCTCTGTGGTGAATGGCTCTTAAGTTGTTACTGCCTGATAGTAAGAGACCGGCCTTTCTGGATGATCTCAAAATGCTTGAGAAAATTCATTCCAAGTAAAACTTCATCGCCGGCAATATTACTGAGTATGGTGGCGTTTAAGTCGTAACGTTTAATATCACCAATAGCTACACTGTTAAGGTGGGTACGGTAAGCTTTGGTATTGCCATTTGCAGTTTTTACATAAAACTCATGGCCTTTTAACAGGCCAATTTTTTCGGCAAGTGGTTCAGGGATTGCGACATCAGTTGCGCCTGTGTCCAGTAGAAAAACCACATCGTAACCATTGATTGTTCCACTTGATACATAATGGCCATAAGCATTTCGTTGCAGAACGATTTCTTTTTGCAGCCCATTTATCGTGGTGGAGATATTCTGGTTCGGGTTACTGCGTTGCGAGATTAAATAGTCAAACAGGCCAAACAGAATGGCGAGGAATAATAACCAGGCAAAAACCGTCATGGTTATGCCTGCTCGTGAGATAAAGTCTCGCTGCCTGTTCTTTTCCTGCATTAGGTAACGGTATGGGATATTCAGGGTTGTGGGGTGTGTTAAATATTTAGTGTGCGTCCGCCATCAACGGCAATAATCTGACCGGTGATGTAGTCGGCATCCCTGATTAAAAACAGAGCTGTTTTAGCAACATCTATAGGATCTCCAGGTCTTTTTAAAGCGGTGCGCTCCAATATGAGATTTTTAGTATGTTCTGGAATGTCGTTTTCCGGCCACAAAATGGCGCCTGGCGCAATACCGTTTACGCGAATATCGGGTCCCAGTTCTTTCGCTAATGACATGGTGAGCATGCCTAATCCTGCCTTTGCAGCACAGTATACAGTGTGCTCTTTCATCGGGCGCTGTCCCTGAACGTCGATCATGTTAACAATGCAACCTTGTGATTTTTTCAGGTAGGGTGCTGCTGCCTGTGAAAGAAACAAAGGGGCTTTCATATTGCTGTTGATTAGATTGTTCCAGTCATCCAGCGTAATGCTGCCGACAGGTGTGGGATAAAAGCTTGATGCATTATTGATTAAAGCATCAAGACGGTTCCAGCATGAAAACGCCTGTTTTATCAGGTCGTCATAGATACTTTCATTGTTAAGGTCGCCCTGAATTACTTTTGCAGAATCGTCTCTGATGGCATTGAGCTCATCTGCCAGGTCATTTGCAGCCTGATATGATAAGCGGCAATGAATAATGAGATTAAACCCGGCGCCATGAAGCAATCTTGATATGGCGGCGCCAATACGTTTCGTGCCACCGGTGACCAGTGCACATTTGTGATCAGACGCCTCTGCATCTCCAGTTTCTGTATTAATGTTATTTGCGTTAGAATTGTCCATTGTAATACGGTATCTCTTACTTTTTAGTTCCGGATGCAGTTATATTCTCATATATCACAATACGGTTGAAGCATTGTTAGATAATAGTACAAGTGTCCTCGCAGAACCCGATGAAGAAGCGAAAAAACGCAGTTTATTGCTAAAGCAATGTATCCGTTCTGCATGTGACCGCGCCAATGGATGGATACCTTTTTCTCACTATATGAATATCGTGCTGTATGAACCGGGTTTGGGGTATTACAGTGGCGGCCTGCAAAAATTTGGAGAGAAAGGGGATTTTATTACCGCACCCGAAGTTTCTCCATTTTTTGGGCAATGTCTTGCAAACCAGGTGTCCGAGGTTTTACAGAATTTAAAGAAATCCAGTAATGAAAAAGTATTTATTATTGAGTTTGGTGCTGGCAGCGGAATTCTGGCTGTCGATATTCTATTGGCCCTCGAAAAACTGGGTTCTTTGCCAGAGAAATATTTGATTTTGGAACTCAGTGCGGAACTGAAACAAAGGCAAAGAGAAACACTAAGTAAAAAATCACCGCATTTGCTCGAATATGTACAATGGCTTGAGCAGCTTCCTGAAAATACAGACAGTGCAATAGTTATTGCAAATGAGGTTCTCGATGCAATGCCGGTTGAATGTTTTAAAGTCACGGACATTGTAGACGGTAATAACATTGAAACATTAATGATAGGCGTGGAGGAAAATAAGCTGGTTTCCCGTTACATGCCTGCTGATGCTTGCACCATACAAAGAATAGAAACAATTCAGCAGCGAAGTGAGCTTAGATTCTCAGATGGTTACTGTTCAGAATATAATCCGGCGATAAAGGCATGGTTGTCTGCACTTGAAAGTAAAATTAATAAGCTGGTTATTCTGCTCATCGATTACGGTTACAATGAAAAAGAGTATTATCACCCTGATAGAACAAATGGCACATTGATGTGTTATTCCCAGCACAGGGGACACAATGATTTTTTCTGGTGGCCAGGGCTTCAGGATATTACTGCGTTTGTAAATTTTACTGATGTGGCTTACTGTGCCGTTGATATAGGCATGGATGTTTCAGGTTATACTACACAATCGGCATTTTTGCTGGCAAATGGGCTTTCTGAATTACATGCTTTACAGCTTACCGATGATGTGAAGCAGCAGATTAAACTGTCTCAACAAATTAAAACGCTAACGCTGCCATCTGAAATGGGTGATCGTTTCAAGGTGATCGTGTTGACGAAAAATTATCATCAACCGTTAACAGGGTTTTCATTACTGGATTTAAGGAACAGGCTTTAATTTCCATCCACTCCTACAAATAGCAACATACTTTAATAAAAGAGTTTTAAGTGGATATATTACATATCATCGTTTTAGCGCTGGTCCAGGGGTTGACCGAATTCCTGCCAATCTCAAGTTCAGCGCATTTGATTCTGGTGCCTTATTTAACCGGCTGGCCGGACCAGGGGCTGGCTTTTGATGTATCGGTGCATGTGGGTACACTGACTGCAGTTGTTCTCTATTTCAGAAAAGAAATCAGCAGTATGTTTTCTGCATGGTATGCATCATTAAAAGGAAAACACACAGAAGACAGTAAACTGGCATGGGGAGTACTTATTGGCACAATTCCTACGGGCCTGGTAGGTGTGATATTCATGGATATCATAAGCGAGCATTTACGTACACCGATGGTAATTGCTAGCACTACGATTATGTTTGGTCTTTTACTGTGGTATGCGGACTGGTCTGGCAGTAGGCAGCGTGATGAACACACGATGTCATGGAAGGACATTATTGTTATTGGCTGTGCTCAGGCCATTGCACTGATACCGGGCACATCGCGTTCCGGGATAACGATCACGGCAGGTTTAATGCTGGGTTTGACAGCGCCGGCAGCAGCACGGTTTTCATTTTTATTATCAATTCCGATAATCGTGCTGGCGGGCAGTGTGAAAACGCTGGGTTATCTCAATGTGGCCAATGCGGGTGATATGAATGATCTGGTTTATGGTGCCATGATTTCCGCGTTCAGCGCCTATTTGTGTATCCATTTTTTTCTGATGTTATTAGAAAAAACAGGCATGACACCGTTTGTAATTTATCGCCTGTTGTTAGGTGTTGTACTTCTGTCTCTTTAAGCCATAAATACATTAGTCATGGTAAAAAAAGCTGGTCCGGAATTAAAGTTTCGTTACTTGTGGCTGGTTACCGGTTACGCACTGGTTATTTTGGTGGTTTTTTTATCACTGACAAGTGTTCCAGTCGATATGGAAATGAGTTTTCCTTATCAGGACAAGGCGGCCCATGCATTTGCTTATTTCACATTGATGGCCTGGTTCTCACAAATTTATCATGGCAGGCTTCAGTGTTTTATGATTGCGCTGCTTTTTGTTATGTTGGGTGTAGTGCTCGAATATCTACAAAGTTTTGAACCCAGTCGATATACTGAATTTGGTGACATGCTTGCTAATACAACTGGCGTGGCTTTAGGTTTTATTGTGGCTTTAACAAAGGCCAGATATTACCTGGTTAAAATAGAAAGTTTATTTAACTGATTTCCCGTTAATGGCCATCGCTGGATGTGCCAGGTTCACGTCTCTGCATTAATTCTGAAACAGCTTTTATACGTGCTTCTCTTATTTTGTTGGCCAGAGCCTGGTTTTCAAAACCAAGACTGCGTAACTCATCTATATTGATTTTTTTGGCGACTTTCAGTGCATGTCTCAAATAGTCTGTTTGCGGAAAATCTTTGTCTTCATAGCCGGTCCTGCCGCGAGCGTCGGCCTCACAGGCAAGTAAAAATTTTTCAAATCGTTCCGGCTTTCTATAGGCATCAAGTTGCTCCAGTGTTTTAACCACTGTTGCAGGTTTAAGTTCAAGCGCTCTATGGTAGTGCAGGTGGAATCGTGCGGTACGTTCCGCCAGGTCGCGATACTCGTTAGGAATGCGCAAACGTCTGCATACTTCAAGTACAATTTTTGAACCTCGTGCTTCGTGGTTGATATGAGATGGCCATTCATTTTCGGGCGTAGCACCTTTGCCAAGGTCATGGACCAATGCGGCGAAACGTACCTGCGGGCTTTTACTGAGTTTGCAGGCCTGTTCCAGTACCATTAAAGTATGGATACCGGTATCAATTTCGGGGTGGTGCTGTTCTGGTTGTGGTATTCCCCATAAGCGGTCCAGCTCCGGCATGATACGTTTGAGTGCGCCGCAATCACGCAAGGTAGTGATGAATACAGAAGGTGATTTTTCTGTCAGTGCTTTTTGTATTTCCTGCCAGGTGCGTTCAGGCACCAGTGCGTCAACTTCGCCCGCAGTCACCATGGTTTTCATTAACTCCATGGTCTCAGTAGCAATGCTAAATCCCAAATGAGCGTAACGCGCCATAAAACGCGCAATACGCAAAATTCGCACCGGGTCTTCTGCAAATGCTTCGGAAATATGCCGTAATATTTTATTGTTTAAATCGGCGATACCGTTGTAAGGATCAATAAGATTACCGTTTTCGTCTTTGGCTATGGCGTTGATCGTCAGGTCGCGACGTCTCAGGTCCTGTTCCAGGGTGACGTCAGCTGAGGCGTGAACTTCAAAGCCCTTGTAACCGGCAGATGTTTTTCTTTCAGTGCGAGCTAGTGCGTGTTCTTCTTTTGTTTGCGGGTGTAGAAAAACAGGAAAATCTTTGCCAACCTGCAGATAGCCGGCAGCTAGCATGTCGTCAACAGTTGCGCCAACAACAACCCAGTCTTTTTCTTTGAATGGATGGCCCAGCAGTTCATCACGAACAGCGCCACCAACGAGATAGGTCTTCATATTGCGCTATGTTGCCATAGCGTGATAATGCGGGCACGCTTTTTATGTAAAGACCACCAGTGGAAAGTTTTTTGTCAGTTTTGGTGGCTTGCAGGGTGCTATCGACTATTTTTTTATGCTCGTGTTTTTCTGGTGGAGAAGTAAATTTAGATGTTTATATTGAGTATTTCCTTGTATTTCATATTAAATTAATATATATATTAAATATTAATGTATATATTAATAAATGGTAATTTATGAATGGTTTTAACTGGATTCGCAGTATGCGAATAAAACAGGGCTTAAAGGGCTTTCAGCTGGCGGAACGTTTGCAGGTAAGCGCGGCGAGGGTCTCAGTACTGGAAAAAGATGAAACAAGAGGCGCGGTAACCTTAAAAATGATGGCCAGGGCGGCCAGCGCGATGGGTTGCAGGTTCGAGTACCGGATTGTCCAGCAAGCAGATAATGAAGCCAATTCACAGCAAGCCAGGAAGCCTCGTTACAGGGTTGTGGTTGATGATAGTGAATAGTTAGCAGGAAAAGATAAGTTGGCAGTTACGTTGCAGTTGGCAGTTGGCAGATTTTAAAAAATTACCGCTGCTTTTGAAACAGTATTTCGCTTTTATCTCCATGGATGGAGTGTATGCTGAAATTGTCAGGAACATTTTCAATGAACTTATAACTGCCAACTGCCAACTGCCTTTGCTGCCAGCTGCCAACAAACGACGAAAGACAAATGACATTTTTATGTATAATTCACAGCCCTTGCAACATATAAATTATTAATACTGGATATTCCTTGTATCAGCTACTCCAACAACGCCTGGCATTATTGGCAGCTTCTGAGGTTGAAGAAGCATTGTCAACATCGAAAATTGGTCTGGAAAAAGAAAGTCTGCGGGTATCGCCTGAAGGCGGTATTTCACAAACGCCACATCCTGCTGCCTGGGGTTCTGCACTGACCAACCCGCAGATAACCACGGATTTTTCAGAGGCACTGGCAGAGCTGGTGACACCGCCCTGTGACTCGGTAACGGATGTGGTTCAATCTCTTGATGATATTCAGACCTTTGTCTATCGCCATCTGGACAACGAAATTCTCTGGGCAACCAGTATGCCCTGCGTGGTTGCCGGTGAAACCAGTATTCCACTGGCGCAATATGGTTCATCGAACGCTGCGCAGATGAAAACGGCCTATCGCCGAGGCCTGGGTTTGCGTTATGGACGCGCTATGCAGGTAATTGCCGGTGTGCATTTTAATTACTCTTTTTCAGATAAATTCTGGCGCCATTATCAGCAGTTATTAAACAACAGTGAAGATTTTCAGACCTTTAAATCAGATCAATATATGGGCCTGGTTAGAAATTTATTACGTTACGGCTGGCTGGTGCCGTATTTGTTTGGCGCCTCGCCGGCGGTGTGCAAATCATTTTTAAATGGTAAACGGACCATGTTGCAGGAGTTTAACAGCAATACTTATTACGAACCTTATGCGACATCACTGCGTTTAGGCGATATCGGTTACCAGAACAATAAAGAAGATCTGGCGGGTATAAAAGCCTGTTACGATTCACTTGATTCCTATGTGGACAGTATGGTGCGCGCCATTAATACACCCTATGCCGGTTATAAAGAAATCGGCGTAAAAGTTAATGGTGAATACCGCCAGCTTAATGCCAATATTCTGCAGATTGAAAATGAATATTACAGCTCGGTTAGACCTAAACAGATTGTGCAGGGTGATGAAAAGCCGTCAACAGCGTTAAGGAAAAGAGGCATAGCTTATGTTGAATTGCGTTCGCTTGATGTAAATGCATTTGATCCGCATGGCATAAACTCAGAGCAGCTATACTTTCTTGAAGTGTTAATGCTGTTTTGCTTATTGCAATCCAGTCCGCCATTAAGTCAAAGCGAGATTACCGCGAACGATGAGAATTTGTTGCTGGTTGCCCATCAGGGGCGAAAACCAGGTCTGGATTTATGGCAGGGTGAGGAGAAAATTAGCTTACAGGACTGGGCAAGTGAGTTGTGCCATAAAATGACTGCGGTAGCAAGTTTGCTTGATCGGGCAAATTACTGTGAGAATTATTTTTCCAGTGTGAAATCGCAAATTGCCAGTGTGTTTGATCCTGATTTAACGCCATCCGCCAGAATGCTGGCTGACATGAAACAACATGGTGAAGGTTTCTTTCATCATGCGCAGCGTATGTCAATGCATCATAATCAGTATTATAAAAACCACCCACTAACAGAAACTAAAGTTCAGTTTTTTGAAAACATGGCGAGAGACTCTTTAGCTAAACAACAGCAGATGGAAAAAAATGATTCGATCAGTTTTGATGAATATTTAGAGAATTACTTTAGCAATGAATAAAATACTTAAGACCATTGACCGAATTCCGTTGTTACCACTGGCTATTGCTGCAATTTTTATGGCGCTGGCCCCGTTTGCACCTGAACCACATTTGCTGGAAAAGTCACGCATGCTAATCCATGGTGAATTAGTCAAACCGATCGATGTTTTCGACCTGTTCTGGCATAGCTTTTTACTGCTATTATTGGGGATACGATTAATGCGTTTTAAGTCTTCGACTAATGGCCAATAAGTTATTCATTGCAACACTATTTTTATTATCATTCGAGGCAAGTGCTACTAGCAGGTTAGAAGCAGCAGTTGAAGCAATGCGCTCTGGTGATTTTGCCGAGGCGTACTGCATTATGCGGCCGCTTGCTGAACATGGTGATGCTGACGCGCAATATAATATTGGCTGGATGTATTTAAACGGTTATGGCCTGCGTGTTAATGATGGCCTTGCGCTTGAATGGTGGAAGAAGGCTTCCAGTCAGAGACATGCCGATGCCAGTTTTTCAATCGGCATGTTATACAGCATGGGTGAGGGCGATGTTCCTAAAGATCCTGATAAAGCGATAGAATACTACCTGCTTGCGCTGGAAAGTGGACACGAAGATGCCATAGCCATGTTGCAGTCGATGATATTAAGAAATGACCAGATGATACGTCCCCGTATGCAGTCGATAGCAAGTCAGCATGCCTCTTTGTTTGGGATAAAACGGCAGGTAAAAGCACAAAAGCTTAATGCGAGAAAAGGATCAAGTGTTGAGGATGAAATTGTGGCACAACTAAAAAAAGGACAAACTGTTTTAGAAATTAATAAACAGGGAAAATGGAGCCAGGTTGTTGTTCTGGATGATGAAAACATAGACCAGGCAGTCTGGGTATATAATCCTTTGCTTGAAGAAGTTGTTACAGATTAACTATCTTTCGCTCTACCAATAAGCTGGAAAACAATGATAGCTAGCCCGGATATTCATAGGAACGCTGCAATTACACATAACACTATGATTATTGAAAATAATAGAGGTATATTAGAAAAGTACACTATGTTCCCCGCAACGCTATGCAGCTTTTGCCAAAAATATATTAATGGATATCAGCGGCCCCAGAATTAATTTATTTTGGGTACGATTCGCCTGTAACCATAGCTATGGCTATGCTCATAATCGCATCATGGGGAGAATAGTACAAACTGACTCACTGACCGATGTTATAAAATATACCCCATTGTCTGCATTCCTATGAATATCCGAGCTAAAGATTCTCTTCCATTTGATAAAAGCTGGGCCGGTGATCTACTGCCTGAGTTTGATAAGGATTACATGAAATCGCTGAAGGCCTTTTTGCGTTCAGAGAAAGAGAAAGGCAAGGTCATTTTTCCGCATTCCAGTCTGTGGTTTAATGCGCTTATCAGTACACCACTGGACAGGGTCAAGGTAGTGATCCTGGGACAGGACCCTTACCCGACGCCGGGACATGCGCATGGTCTGTGCTTTTCGGTAAAACCTGATGTAAGACCACTGCCTAAATCACTGCTTAATATTTTTCAGGAATTGAAAAATGATCTGGGTGTAGATAATCATAATGGTTGTTTGCAGAGCTGGGCGGAGCAGGGCGTGTTATTGTTAAACAGTGTATTGTCCGTTCAGCAGGGAATGCCAAACTCACACCAGGGAAAGGGCTGGGAGACTTTTACCGATAAAGTCATTGCCGTTGTTAACGCACTGGAGCACCCCGTTGTCTTCGTGCTTTGGGGCGCCTATGCACAGAAAAAAGGCGCCATGATTGATGCTTCCCGTCACCTGGTCATTCGTTCGCCCCATCCTTCACCGCTTTCGGCGCATCGCGGTTTTTTCGGTAGCCGCCCGTTTTCAAAGGTCAATGACTTCCTCAAGCAACAGGGGCAAAGTGAAATAAACTGGGCTGTTTAGCCGGTTTTATTGTAGGTGCGAATTTATTCGCACATGGATATAAGCTTTAACCACGGAGACACAGGGAGCACAGAGTTTTTTCTTTTTTTAACCGCAGAAATAGCCAGTCTAATGTGGAAAGGAAAAAACGTAGGTTGGGTTAGCGAAGCGTAACCCGACTTTTTGTGATCCTGATTTGCATAGTGTTGGATTGCGCTGATGCTAATTCAGCCTGCAAAAGCTAATATGTGCTTCGACCGCATAACACATTGCCTGAGTGTGAAGCATGCACCCGGTCCATGCCGGCAATCTTAACGGGGTGGCGAGAATTCACAATTTCACATGGTATGACATTAACCTAAATTCATCAGTTGACCGCTTCAATGTAACACTAACGCTATGAATATATTTGATTATTGCGCCACTAAGCAACTCACCGAAAGGGTGAAAGCGCTACGACAGGTATAACACCTTTTTTATCGCGCCTGTCATCGTTGCGAATCGTTGCAATAGCTTGCTATTCCGCCTCATCGCGCCTTGCCAG
This sequence comes from uncultured Gammaproteobacteria bacterium, assembly GCA_963768215.1. GTDB lineage: Bacteria > Pseudomonadota > Gammaproteobacteria > SZUA-229 > SZUA-229. The sequence goes on along the minus strand of CAVYHW010000029.1, from coordinate 9,169 downwards.
TCACGATAAAAAAGGCGCCCTACCTGCCGTCCAACTGACGATTTTAGGATTAATTAAGTAAACTGTCCCCGGAACTGGCAATTTACCAAATGTACTAAACGTACTGTTAGCGGACTCACAAGATTTATTGAAGAACTAGCGAGTACGGCCATAAGTGATCATTCAAAAAAAAGTCAAAAACGATTCACCACAGAGACACAGAGGGCACAGAGAAAAACATTTATGATTTATTGTTAGCTGCGCCTGCGGCGCAGCTAACAATTAGATTCTTCCTCTGTGCCCTCTGTGTCTCTGTGGTGTAAATGCTTTTAATATTTTTGGCTGTACGATAAGGGTCGTCAGTTCCCGACCAGGTGAAAATCACGAAGGTCTGCTATTGAGTATCATGCTAAATCTCAACAACAGCCCCTCAGAAAACTGAGCTGACAGAGTAAGTACGGCCGATACTGTTGAAAAACTCCATCGATCATCATGTAAGTGAGATAATAACGCCGTGTTATCACTCATGAGCGCACACCCAGATAAAAAACTATTTAGTCCGCAGATGAGCACAGGTATTTACAAGACTACATACGTTTTTATCTGTGTTCATCTGTGGATAATTTATCTTTTTGCTTTTAATAATTTGCGTGCATTGAAAATGCATTAATCAGTCGCCGTTTCGCCCATCAGTTTTCGTATGCGCCTGACATAAGCCTGGGTTTCTTTTGGTAAGTATTTTTTAACTTCGTCCCAGTTTTTTTCCTTGTTGCCACTGCGTTTTGAAGCGTTCAGAAAGCGGCCATAACCGGCGTTATAGCTGGCAAATGTCATGTATAGCTTGTCCTGCTCTGCCGTATTTTTAAATTTTCTATACAGTTTGCGGTCATAATATATACCGGCAGCAATGTTCCAGTGCGGTGATTCAATTTCGGCGAAGTGCGGGTTTTTTTTGGAAATTTCTGTGAAGGTGTCAGGCATGATCTGCATTAAACCCGTTGCCCCTACATGACTTTTGGCATCATCATCTAATCCGGATTCGGCTATGGCCTGTGCTTTAAACCAGTGCCAGTCAAATAAAGGCCCGAAATAACGCTTGCTGTATTTTTTGAAATGGCGATCATATTTATCTGTCCAGCGGCCGGAGTGCACGGGGTGATCAATATAACTCGCATAAACATTCTGTATTATCAGAAATATAAGGAGTGAGGCAGATAGTGCTAAATATTTAAACTGCATGTGAATCAACACGGCTCATGGCTTAACTTAGACCAAGGCCAATCACCATACCCAGCGCGATACCGATTCCGATGAACAGGCCCATGACCATTAAACCAACAGCAACATTGCCCTTGGCCAGTTCATCGTTGATATTGAAACTAACCATCCTGTTAAATACGCTGCAACTTAACTTCATAAATACCAGTGTTAACAGGCCGCCAAGTATGACGTACAGAAAATTTAATAATATTGGTGGTAGGTAAGTCATGGTAAAACCTGCTTATGTAGTATTGTGTGCAAATAAAGGTCGTTTGAGCATTTAACTTTTGCTGCTACTGATTTAACTGCCACCCATTTTATTGCCACCAAGGCATTCTGGGGATTCTGGAGCATTTCCCTTTTTAAACCATTCTTCCATGGTCATGGTGTGTAGCGCAAGTGCATGAATGCCGCCTTCAGATTGTTCCTGTTTTAGTTCATCTTCCAGTATTTTATTCACCAGGCGGTGACGCGCAATCAGCATTTTATCTTTAAAGTCGTCGCTGACAATGACCACTTTAAAGTGTGACTCTGAGCCTTCCGGCACATTGTGCCTGTGGCTTTCGTTCACTACTTCAAGGTGCTCAGGTGAAAAGGCACCGTTGAGTTTCTGTGTAATACGGTCCTGTACTGGTGTAGTTTGTATAGTCATTATTTCATACTATCACAATGAATAGCACTAAAAAACGAGTTAATCATCAGGTTTTATCAATGGCTCGTGTTGTGATTGCCGTTTTTCATCCTGCTGCTCATCCCACTGCTCATTCAGGTATAGCTGTAGTGGTTTGAAGTTATTTTTGTAGTGCATTTTGTGGTGATTTTCGATCCAGTAACCAAGATAGACATATTCCAGCCCCAGCTCTTTTGCATAATCAATTTGTTTAAGTATACAGAAGGTCCCGAGGCTGCGGTTTTTAAGTTCAGGGTCAAAAAAACTGTAAACGGCAGATATCCCGTTGCTGACGATGTCACATACTGCGACGGCAACTAGCTGCGCGTTAAAACGCAATTCCATAAACCGGGTATCGCTCCAGTCGCAATACAAAAACTGTTTGAAATCCTCTTTGGCAGGATTGGCCATAGAGCCATCGCCATGGCGCGAATTAAGATAGCGGCCATACAGATCAAAATATTCTTCACTGAAACCGGCATCCACAATAGCTATATCCAGGTTTTTGTTGCTGTTTAAACAGCGCTGTTGTGAGCGGTTTATAGTGAAATTGTTTACCGGAATGCGACAGGCAATACAGGCCTGGCAATCCTGGCAGTGTGGACGATAACAGTGTTTTCCACTACGACGAAAACCATGCTGGATTAACTGGTTATAAATTGGCATATTGATCGGTATGCCGGGGTCCGGGACTATATTAACGCTTTTTCTGTTTGCAAAATAACTACAGGGGGTCTCTGTGGTGATGTAGAACTGCAGGTAGCGTGAATTCATGGGTTTAACTTTATCATCAGCTGATGGCCAGAGAGCCTCTGATTAAGTCGTGGATGAACAGCTTGAGTCCAGACTTTCCAATAGCCGTGTTGGCAAGCACTTGCAATAGCCCTGCTATTACGAGCACTTGCCGCCTTGCTCTTGAAAACTCTGAATCTCGATCTGCTTCACCCAGACTTAATCAGAGGCCCCTAGCTTTAAGTACGTGCTATTGGCATAAATGGTACAATCATGCATTTGTTTTTATCCAGTATTTTTATCCATTATTAAGGTTATGGCAATGAACCGCGAACAACGTATTAAACACCTTCATGAAACATTAAAGCAACGGATATTATTGCTTGATGGCGCTATGGGCACCATGATTCAACGCCATAAACTTGATGAAGCGGCATATCGTGGAGAGCGTTTTGCTGACTGGCCCAGTGATTTAAAAGGCAATAATGATTTGCTGGCGATTACTCAGCCGGATATTATCCGGGGTATTCATGAAGAATATCTGAAAGCGGGTGCTGATATTATTGAAACCAATACCTTTAATGCCACGCGTGTCGCCATGGCGGATTACGGTATGGAAGACCTCAGTTATGAGATTAATGTTGCCGCAACAGCACTGGCCCGTCAGGCAGCGGACAGTTTAACCACGAACAATAAACCACTTTATGTCGCAGGTGTGCTTGGCCCCACCAATCGTACCTGTTCTATTTCACCTGACGTTAATGATCCCAGTTTTCGAAACATTACCTTTGTTGAACTGGCGCAGGCTTATGCCGAATCCACACGCGGCTTGATTGAAGGTGGCGCCGACATTATTTTAATAGAAACCATCTTCGATACCTTAAACGCCAAGGCGGCGATTTTTGCAGTTAAACAGGTGTTTGCTGAAGACGGTATCGAACTGCCGATTATGATATCCGGCACCATTACCGACCTGTCGGGACGCACCCTGACCGGTCAACTCACCGAAGCTTTTTATAATTCATTGCGCCATGCCGAGCCAATTTCTATTGGTCTGAACTGTGCACTGGGTCCGAAAGACCTGCGCCAGTATGTAGAAGAAATGTCTCGTATTGCTGAAATTTATGTTTCAGCGCACCCTAATGCCGGGCTGCCAAATGAAATGGGTGGTTATGATTTAGGCCCTGATGACATGGCCAAAGCTATTGCCGAATGGGCGGACAGTGGTTTTTTGAATATAGTGGGTGGCTGCTGTGGCACCACGCCGGACCATATTCGCGCCTTCGCTAATATTGTTGCCGATAAAAAACCGCGCGCTGTGCCAGTTATCCCTGTGGAGTGCCGTCTCTCCGGACTTGAGCCCTTTAATATCGGTGAGAATTCATTGTTTGTTAATGTCGGTGAACGCAATAACGTCACTGGTTCGGCTTTATTCAAGCGTCTGATCATAGACGAAAAGTATGAAGAGGCTTTAAGTGTTGCCGCGCACCAGGTGGAAAATGGCGCACAGATTATTGATATCAACATGGACGAAGGCATGCTGGAATCAAAACAGGCGATGGTGAAATTTTTAAATCTCATTGCTGCTGAGCCAGACATTTCACGTGTACCGGTAATGATTGATTCCTCGAAATGGGAAATCATTGAAGCCGGTTTAAAGTGTGTACAGGGCAAATCCATCGTCAATTCGATTTCCCTGAAAGAAGGTGAAGAGCCCTTTATTAAATACGCCAGGCTGGTCCGCCAGTACGGTGCAGCGGTCATTGTGATGGCGTTTGATGAGGACGGCCAGGCGGACACTTATGAGCGTAAAGTCGAAATCTGTACCCGTTCATACAAAGTGTTGACCGAGCTTGTTGGTTTTCCGCCGGAAGATATTATTTTTGATCCGAATATTTTTGCTGTCGCCACAGGTATAGAAGAACACAATAATTACGCTGTTGATTTTATTGAGGCAACACGCACCATTAAGCAGACACTACCACATGTCCTGATTTCCGGCGGTGTGTCTAATGTGTCATTCTCTTTTCGTGGTAATAACCCGGTGCGTGAAGCGATTCATACGGTGTTTTTATACCATGCGATCGAGGCGGGCATGGACATGGGTATCGTCAATGCCGCCCAGCTTGCGGTATATGACGATTTACCTGAAGAACTGCGCGATGCAGTTGAAGATGTTATTCAGAATAAAAATGCCGAAGCGACAGACCGTCTGCTGGAAATCGCACCGAATTATATGGGCGATGGCTCATCGGCAGAAAATAAACAGGACCTTGCCTGGCGGAAACTTCCAGTAAATGAGCGGCTGTCGCATGCGCTGGTAAAAGGCATTACCGATTATATCGATGAGGACACTGAAGAAGCCAGGCAGCAGGCAGCCAGCAATGGTGGTAAGCCGCTGCATGTGATTGAAGGGCCATTGATGGACGGCATGAACATTGTTGGTGACCTGTTTGGCGCCGGCAAAATGTTTTTACCGCAGGTGGTGAAGTCTGCACGTGTGATGAAAAAGGCCGTGGCTTTTTTAATGCCTTACCTTGAGGCCGAAAAAGAAGGTGAAATCCAGACGAATGGAAAAATCCTGATGGCAACCGTGAAAGGTGATGTGCATGATATCGGTAAAAATATTGTTGGTGTGGTGCTGCAGTGTAATAACTACGAAGTAATTGATATTGGCGTAATGGTGGCCGCTGAAACCATTCTTAGCGAGGCAAAAAAACACCACGTTGATATTATTGGCCTGTCCGGCCTGATCACGCCGTCACTGGATGAAATGGTGCATATCGCCTCGGAGATGGAGCGGCTTGGCATGAATATTCCATTGCTTATTGGCGGCGCTACCACCTCACGCATTCATACTGCTGTAAAAATTGATCCGAAATACAGTGATGCCGTTGTCTATGTGCCAGACGCTTCGCGTGCTGTCGGTGTGGCTGGTGATTTATTAAGTGAGGAGCGTAAAAAAGTATATGTTCAAAATATAAAGGATGAATACGAGAACATGCGTGAGCAGCGTGCCAGGCGCACGGCCAGCAGGAAAAACTTTACCCTGCAACAGGCACGTGACAATGCATACAAAGGTGACTGGGAAAATTACACGCCACCAAAACCAACGTTTTTAGGTATTAAGATATTTGAAGATTATTCTCTGCAAGAATTAATACAATATATCGACTGGACACCGTTTTTTCATGCCTGGGAACTGGCAGGAAAATATCCCAAAATTTTAGACGATGACATTATCGGCGATGAGGCCACAAGCCTGTTTGACGATGCGCAGCGTATGTTAAAGCAGATTGTGGATGAAAAATGGTTGACCGCGCGTGCGGTGATCGGCTTTTTTCCGGCCAATAGCGTGGGTGATGATATAGAAATATATACTGATGAAAGTGGTAAAGAAGTCAAAACTATACTGCATCATTTACGCCAGCAAATGGCAAAACCATCGGACCGTCCCAACCGCTGTCTTTCGGATTATGTGGCGCCGAAAGTTTCAGGCAAAAACGATTACGTGGGTGTTTTTGCCTGAAACCTTTAGCACGGCGTAAATCGAAAGACGTCAGCGGTTGGGACGGTCCGATGGTTTTGCCATTTGCTGGCGTAAATGATGCAGTATAGTTTTGACTTCTTTACCACTTTCATCGGTATATATTTCTATATCATCACCCACGCCTCTGGCCGGAAAAAAGCCGATCACCGCACGCGCGGTCGACCATTTTTCATCCACAATCTGCTTTAACATACGCTGCGCGTCTTCAAACAGGCTTGTCGGCCTCATCGCCGACAATATTCGGGATATTTTCCTGCCAGTTCCCAGGCATGAGATTTTGTCCAGTCGATATATTGTATATTTCAGAGAATAATCTTCAAATATCTTAATACCTAAAAACGTTGGTTTTGGTGGCGTGTAATTTTCCAGTCACCTTTGTATGCATTGTAGCGTGCCATTTGCGGGTAAAGTTTTTCCTGTGGCCGTGCAGTTGGCGCGCTGCTCACACATGTCTCGTATTCATCCTTTATATTTTGAACATATACTTTTTTACGCTCCTCACTTAATAAATCACCAGCACCGACAGCACGTGAAGCGTCTGGCACATAGACAACGGCGTCATTGTGTTTGGGTGTATGCACCATTTCATCCAGTGACCGGGTGAAGTGTCAGGCCGAGCAGGCCTCCTCAACGTGGTGTTTTTTTGCCTCGCTAAATAGTTTCAGCGGCCACCATTACGCCAATATCAATTACTTCGTAGTTATTACACTGCAGCACCACACCAACAATATTTTTACCGATATGTCGTGCACATCACCTTTTTCACAGTTGCCATCAGCATTCGTCTGGATTTCACCTTCTTTTCGGCCTCAAGGTCGCATAAAAGCGCAACAACTTCATTGACACGTACAGACTCAGCACCTGCCCCATAACTTTCAGCAGCCGAACAAGTGACAAATATTAATGCGTCCATCAATGGCCCCTCCTTCAATCACATGCAGCGGCTTACCACCGTATTCTGCTGCTGCCTGGCTTCTTCAGTGTCCTCATCGATATAATCGGTAATGCCTTTTACCAGCGCATGCGACAGCCGCTCATTTACTGGAAGTTTCCGCCAGGCAAAGTCTATTTTCTGCCGATGAGCCATCGCCATTATTCGGTGCGATTTCCAGCAAATTTATCTGGAAATAACATCTTCAACTGCATCGCGCAGTTCTTCAGGTAAATCGTCGTATTGCGAGCTGGGCGGCATCGACGATACCCATGTCCATGTCCGCCTCGATCGCATATAAAAACACCGTATGAATCGCTTCACGCACCGGGTTATTGCCGCGAAAGAGAATGACACATAGACACACCACCGGAAATCAGGACATGTGGTAGTGTCTGCTTGATGGTGCGTGCTTGCCTCAATAAAATCAACAGCGTGATTATTGTGTTCTTAGCAAGAATTTCGGATCAAAAAATAGTGTCAGATGAAAATTCGGTCAACACTTTGTATGAACGGGTACAGATTTCGACTTTACGCATAAGCCTCCCCCTGGCCATATCCTCATCAAACACCATGCCGCAATTACAGCGGCTCCGTATATTTAATAAAGGGCTCTTCACCTTCTTTGAGGGAAATCGATAAACCGTGGATTTCCCCTGTACACACTGTAAACCGGCTTCAATGATTTCCATTTCGAGGAATCGATCGTTACCGTACACGTGAAATGTCTGGCTACCAGCCGCGATAAATTTGCAAAAATTTCACCATCGCCTGTTTCATTCCAGCATGCCTTCGTCCATGTTGATATCAATAATCTGTGCGCCATTTTCCACCTGGTGCACGGCAACACTTAAAGCCTCTTCATACTTTTCGTCTATGATGAGAAACTGAATAAAGCCGAACCAGTTGACGTTATTGCGTTCACCGACATTAACAAACAATGAATTCTCACCGATATTAAAGGGCTCAAGTGGGAGAGACGGCGCTCCACGGGATAACTGGCACCACGCGCGGTTTTTATCGGCAACAATATTAGCAAAGCGCGACAATATGGTCCGCGTGGTGCCACGGCGGCCACCACTATATTCAAAAAACCACTGTCCGCCCATTCGGCAATAGCTTTGGCCATGTCATCAGGGCCTAAATCATAACCACCCATTTCATTTGGCAGCCCGGCATTAGGGGTGCACTGAAACATAAATTTCGCCGTAGAACATACATATGACGAGCAGGTCTTTCGAGCCCGTGCACGGTTCAGACCAAAATTGGCTCGGCATGGCGCAATGAATTATAAAAAAGCTTCGGTGAGTTGACCGGTCAGGGTGCGTCCCGACAGGTCGGTGATGGGTCCCGGATATCATAATCGGCAGTTCGATACGGTCTTCAGCAAACACCTGTTTAACTGCAAAAATCGCCGCCTTGGCGTTTAAGTTATCGAAGATGGTTTCTATTAAAATAATGTCGGCACCACCTTCAATCAAGCCGCGTGCTCGGGCGTAACTACACCAGTTCAACAAAGGTAATGTTTCGAAAACTGGGATCATTAACGTCAGGTGAAATAGAACAGGTACGATTGGTGGGGCCAAGCGCACCTCCTCGACATGAAGTCATTTGTCGTGGTTAAACTGTTCCGCTGCCTGACGGGCCAGTGTGTGCGGGCAACATTAATCTCATAACTGAGGTCTTCCATACCGTAATCCGCCATAAAGGTATTGGTTTCAATAATATCAGCACCCGCTTCAGATATTCTTCATGAATACCCCGGATAATATCCGGCTGTAATCGCCACAATCATTCTATTTTAAATCACTGGGCCAGTCAGCAAAACGCTCTCCACGATATGCCGCTTCATCAAGTTTATGGCGTTGAATCATGGGGTCCCCATAGGCGCCATCAAGCAATAATATCCGTTGCTTTAATGTTTCATGAAGGGTGTTTGTTCGCGGTTCATTGCCATAACCTTAATAATGGATAAAAAATACTGGATAAAAACAAATGATGATTGTACCATTTATGCCAATAGCATACTTAAACACAGCGATATGCG
>CAVYHW010000028.1:0-4029 GCA_963768215.1 uncultured Gammaproteobacteria bacterium | reverse complement strand
ATTCTTTCTTAATAAACTCTTCTATAAAGTTCATCGTTTACATAACCTTTAAATTAGTGGACCTTATTATCTTCTGCTAGTGTCGTGTTAGTTTGCACTATTGGCTGAATTAATACCCATGGTTTTACCACGTTTGCCCAGAACTTTGTGTTTTCATTATGCCACTGTTTAGCCTGTTCATCAGATACTTTTGCTACCTCACCAGAGGTCAACCATTTGCTTACTTTATCTTTATTGTCTATTGTGAAAGCCACGGCGACATCCAGCAAATTGGTATTGCTGCTTACATAGATTAACCAGCCGCCAGCGAAAAAACGCTGTAGTTCAAGCCATTCAATTTGGGAGGTTTCGTTATTGATATTGGCACGTAATACAGCAATATCGGTTTTTTCTAAATCATTAGTAGTCATTATGCGAAATGATATATTGGGTAATTAATAAGTCAGCTATTACATTCCTGTGAAATATCCAGGTTAATGCTCTCACATAAAAAAAGCCTTCACCCATCAGGATGCCGGCTTTTTTTATTAGAGCAAGTTTTTAAGGCTACTGTTTCATATTGGCAATTGCAGCCGCCAGCTCATCCTGGCCCTGTTTTGCTTTAAATTGCTGCCATAAAGCCCTGTCATTGTTCATGCTGGTTTTAAGGGCATTTTCAGTTGCAGCAGCAGCAGTAGATGGGTCCATGCCGAGCAGCACATACAATGTACCATTTGGGCTGGTGCGTGTTTTAACTATCTTAGTACCAACCAGTGTTTCATCCGTGATTTGTTTTGTTACTGAAGTATTTACTTTATCAACGGTCTCACTATCAGCTGCACCTGTGACTTCAGCATACTGTTTCACCATGTTTTGAACATGCACTTTCATTGACTGGGCCAGCTGTACACGCGCATCTGTTGCTGCCATATTTTTCATAAAGCTATGACCTGCGGCAGATTTTTCAGCAACACCAATTGCAGATACTGCTATACCTTCAACAGGCTCGTCACAAATCCATCCCGGCGCAGCAGCACCTTGTGCATCAGGGAACACACAATCAGCTGCGGCCTGTTTAACTTCATCTGAGCCACATGAGGTTAATAATAATGCAGTAGTAACTACAATTGTAAGCAGGTTAATTATCTGAATTCCTGTGTTGTTTTTCATAGCGTCATCTCCTGTTTGTAAGCTGTTATAAAATCAAATTCAGTGTTTCATTCAACAAGTTTAAGTCTGAGAGCGTTTTAATTAATACTATTATTTTGATTCTTTTGCTATTAGGTAATCAATGATTTTTATTAAATTGTCGTATGAACCTGACATAGAGCCACTGGATAGATATTTGCCATTGACTACAACAGATGGCACACCTTCAATTTTGTATGCTTTCTGTTTCTTTTTAGCTTTTCGTACCATGCCATCAACGCTAAAAGAATTATATTCTTTAATAAAATCGTTTCTGTTTACGCCATATCTCTCCACAAAATTAGCCATTGAATCCATCTTGTTTAAGCGTTTTTTTTGTTTTTGAATTGCCTCAAATATTTTTACATGAAGATCCTCAATAACACCCATATTATTTAAGGCGTAATATGTGCGCGCCTGAACTTCCCACTCTGGGCGAAATACTGCAGGTACACGTACAAATTCAACATTTGCCGGTTTGGTTTTTTTCCATGATTGAATAAAAGGCTCGAAATGTAAGCAGTGAGGGCAGCCATACCAGAAAAATTCCAGTACTTCTATTTTGTCGCCACTGTCCGTAGGCTGTGGCTGAACCATCTTATAATGTGTACCTGCATTAAAATCCGCAGCATACAGAAAAGTTGAATTAACAAACAAAAGTAAAAATAACAGTAATTTTTTCATACTATATCCATCTCTCTTACAAAAATTTTTTATGCGTTTTAATAATTTAATGAATCGTCTTATGGAATCGCTGTATCGATAACGATATTTAATTTTGTTTGTTTAGTTTTATCTTCAACAATTATACTACCGATATAATCGCCACTTTGAGCAATAGCAGTTCCTGTTTTTGTCAGCCTTGCAGATACTTCCAGTTTATCAAACGCACTTAAATTCATGCCTTCGACCATTGCCATACTGTCATCCAGTACCACCGTTGTTGGTATTGCAGCCAGGGTCATGCGTTTGACCGCCAATGGCATGCGTGGTCCCTGTTTGGCTTTAGCATAAACAAAAACGGCATCACCTGCGCTAAATTTCTTGCGTACTTCATCACTCACATCAACGTTTACTGTTAATTTTGTTGATCCTGCTGCTGGTGTTGTTGTCGCTGCTGCTTTGGCAGCTACGGGCTGGGAAACAGTTTTAGCAGCTTTGATGCCTATTAAATCCTGAAGTTCAGGCATTTTCTCGCCGGCAGCAATCAATTGCTCACGTGATTTGGCAACAATATTTGTCACTGAGTTAACCACAGCCTGATCATCACCGGCTAAAGGTAATAATGTTGTCAGGTGATCTATGGCTTGCCGGTAGTTTCCATGTTGATATTCAGCAACGCCAGCAAACCATAAGGCATTAGCGTTATTCGGTTCAATCGAATAAGCTTTTAGCGCCAGCTCTCTGGCTTCGGGTGTGAAAGAACGGTTGTTGTTTAATGCCATCACCTCTACACTTTCCAGCATTAGCTGTGCGTTATTGGCATCCTGTTCCAGGGCAACAGCATATGCTTTTGCGGCAAGTTCATATCTACCCAGGTATTTGTGTGCACGGCCAAGCATGGTCCATTCCTGTACTGTCCCGCCACTTTTTTCTATTCTCTGCTCCAGTTTTTGTACCATGTCCTCAACTGAAGGCTGAGTGCTTGCCTGTCCCTGGGTCTGTGCACCTGCCTGTGTTTGTGCCTGTGATTGCCTGTTTTGCGATTGCTTCTGGGAAGCTACAAATGATTCATCACTGGCAACGTGCATGCCCAGCTCAAGATACAGCAGCATGGCGAGCATCGGAACAAAAACCGATAATGCTATCGCCAGCCCGGGATGTCGTTTTGCCACGCTGGCGTAGTGTAAAGCAGCTGTCTGCTGGTTTTCTGCCGGAATATCAATCAACAACTCTCTATCGAGTTCTTCACGCGCAACTTTGTAAAAAACCCGGTCAATGCGTCCTTCATTTAAATCAAGGTCCAGCTCCTTGACTTTATCATCGTATAATTTCAGGTTGCTTTCTTTATATGCTACTGATGAGCTCTGCTGGCGGGCTTTTAACAACGGAAACACCAGCAGTGCGATTGCAAACAGTAGCATTAAAACCATCAACGCCCAGAACATAATATTCATTTCTATTTAGTTTCCTGCTCTGTGTGTAAATTTTTAATACGATTGATTTCTTCATCACTCAAAGCGGCTGGCTGCTGAGCTGCAGATGACTGCGATTTCATTAAACGAACCACATAAATCAGTCCGAAAACAAAGATGATGACCGGCGCAAACCACAATAACCAGGTCATGGGTTTAAATGGCGGACGATATAAAACGTAATCACCGTATCGTTGCACCATAAAATCTACTATTTCTTCTTCTGATTTTCCTGCCGATAGCATGGTGTAAATCTCAAGGCGTAAATCCTTTGCAAGATCGGCATTTGACTCGGCAATGTTCTGGTTCTGACAAACCAGGCAACGCAGTTCTTCACTTAACTTGTGAAATACTTTCTCTGTTTCAGCGGATTCAAATTTGAAGGTTTCTATGGGGGCGGCAACAGGTCCCAGGGAAACTGTTAAAGAGCCAATTAGAAGTAAAGTTAAAGTTATTTTCTTCATAAATTAATTATTTTTCAAGTGTGTTCATTACGGACATTAAGGCATCGAAATTATCCGGGTCCGATAATGGTCCAATGACCTTGTGCCGAATTATTCCCTGCGGGTCAATTAAAAACGTTTCCGGGGCGCCATAAACACCCCAGTCGATGGCAATACGGCCATCACGATCAGCCACAATGCTCTGATAAGGATTACCTAATCTGGCCAGCCATGCTTTTGCATCGTCCGGCTCATCTTTGTAATTAAATCCAATAATACGGACG
>CAVYHW010000027.1:0-6427 GCA_963768215.1 uncultured Gammaproteobacteria bacterium | reverse complement strand
AGGATTTTCTTACACAATTACAAAACAATGAAATTCTAATATTTAATTATCTTTCCTTGATATTATCTTTTTTCGAGTTTTTCTCGATTGATGCGGTTCGTGCCTCACCACATCCTACGGTATTGCAAAATTGCGTCAAACAGGTTCAGCCTTTTGCTGGCATCACTAGTTTGTCGATCATTGCGGCAGGATGGGACAGTCCATATAGCCATCTTTTGTTTTGGAAAAATTGACCTCGGCAGTTTGTCCCATAATCGACCAGCGAATGACTGTACCAGCTTTCACTTCTGCCATGGATAACTCAACTTCGAACTCATCAATATGCTCCCCTGGTACGAAAACTTTAGGTTGCCCTCTGTCTTTTTGACCTGGCGAGAACTGATTGTTATCGTTAATGTCAGCAAATAATTCCGCTTCAGCTCCAGCATCATCAGGACATTGAAGGTCATAGCCGAAATGAGCAACAGCACTTCCCCCTTCGAGATGCTCTACACAATGAAAAATAGGCGTTACAACACAGGGTGATGCCTGCCTGGCAGGATCTTCCTGCGACCAAACTGGTGACGCAAACAGCAGGGCCGATGTAATTACAATGATATAAACGTGATGCATTATTTACTCCTTATTTTTCGCCGACATACACGAATGATAAACTACCAATTGCGGAATTATGCATTTGTGAAGTACAGGAAGAATAAAAGTCCTTTAAGCAAAAGTCCAGCTAAACATTCCCACAGAGCTGCAGGGCGCTATAACCAACGGGCATAATGCCGTATTCGGAATAGGAGTACCGTAGGATGCGGTGAGGTACGAACCGCATCAGCCCTGTTTTAATCTGTTTTTTTTCAGCGCTTATCTATATGATTGAAAAAGCGTTTATTTGTTTTCTTCACGGAATCATGCTTTCAGCTATTCCAATGGATAAAAAGGATTCGACTCAAAGCAATTGATGCGGTTCGTGCCTCACCACATCCTACGCTACTACCCTGCTAGCCGCACTTTGAATCACCGCAGCTCAGACAGGTCATACAGCCATCCATACTGATGACGGCCTTGGTGTTACATTTTTTACATAACTGGGCATTGGGCGGGAAATCTGTTGTTTCATTTGTCGTTTCATTAGCGACTTGTTCCTCGGTACTGCTGTCATTGCTGTTACCATTACCGTGAAACGCTTCATATTCTTTTCTTTTGGCATCCAGCATTTCTTTTTGACAGTGATCCATATCATTATCTTCGATCATGCCGATCATTTTCATGTGGCATTCGATGGCATCACCAATTTCTGCCACCAGTGACGGTTTGTATTTACCGCCTTTTTTGAAGTAACCGCCACGCGGATCAAATACACTGCGTAACTCGTCAACCAGAAAGGTCACATCCCCGCCTTTCCTGAACACCGCGGAGATAATTCTGGTTAAGGCAACGATCCACTGAAAGTGGTCCATGTTTTTCGAGTTAATAAATATCTCGTAAGGACGGCGCATTTCATGTTCTGTTCCCCGGTTTAATATCACATCATTGATCGTGATATAAAGCGCGTGTTCCGACTGCGGCGTTTTTACTTTATAAGTTGAACCAAGCAGCATTTCCGGGCGCTCGATCTTTTCATGCATGTGAATAATTTCAGCCTTGACCGGCTCTTTCGCAGCCGGTTCTTCCCCGGTTTGTTGCTGCATATTTTCTTCAGCCATGTCAGCCTTGTTGTTCACTACCTCATAACCAACAATTTTGTTTTTTATTTCAATAGTCATTTTTTTTACCCTGATAATTTTTTAACCAGGGGTCGGAGTTACATTCGTGGCTTCGGCCCCATCTATTATAAGTATTTTGCTGGATGCGGTTCGTACCTCACCACATCCTACGTTCTGCTTGTTACCCATGTCCGAAATGTCGAACCAGCAAAGTTGTTATTAAAACTTACCGTAATAACCTTCTTTCAACGCGTCATATAAATTTGCCGCCGTATGCATTTCTCCATCGTAGTCAATTTCTTCATTACCTTTGGCTTCGATACTACGTGCCGTCTTCGAGTGAGAACCGGTAGGTGGTATTTTCCAGGTCTTTTTCTTTCACCAGCACGCCCTGGAATACTTCCGGGTTAAAACGGAAGGTGGTGCAGCCTTTCAGTTGTTTCTCGTAAGCATAGAGATAAATATCCTTGAAATTGTCATACGGGAAGTCTGTTGGAATATTCGCCGTTTTCGAAATGGATGAATCAATCCATTTTTGTGCTGCCGCCTGAATATCCACATGCTGTTTTGGTGTGACATCATCGGCGCAAATAAAATACTCCGGCAGTTTTTCATCTTCTTTTTCTGAAAAAGGCATGGCTTTCTGGTTAATCAGTTCACGATACGCCAGCAGCTCATACGACCAGACATCGACATTCTCCTTGCTCTTTTTTCCTTCACGAATAATATTGCGTGAGTAATGGTGCGCAAAGCTGGGCTCGATGCCATTGCTCGCATTATTGCCGATAGACAGTGCGATGGTACCGGTCGGCGCAATGGAACTGTGATGGGTAAATCGTGCACCGACCTCTGCCAGCTGCTGCAACCAGTTCAGGATCCTGCTCGGCAATCCGCTGCATATAACGGCTGTATTTTGCATGCAGTACCTTACCTTTAATGCCGTCACCAACCTTCCAGCCGTCTTTTTTCATTTCAGGGCGACGGCTTAACATTTCCGAAGTAACTTCAAAGTCCTGTTCGAGAACAGGCGCCGGGCCTTTTTCTTTGGCCAGTTCGAGTGCAGATTCCCAGCCCGCCATCGCCAGTTCACGCGTCACCTTTTCAGTAAAGGCCAGCGACTCATCAGAACCGTAACGAATACCCATCATGGTCAAGGCCGAACCCAGCCCCAGGTAACCCATACCATGACGGCGTTTATTTTCAATTTCCCTGCGCTGCTGCTCCAGCGGCAGGCCATTAATTTCAACCACGTTATCCAGCATTCGGGTGAACACTTTCACTACTTCGCGATAAGTTTCCCAGTCGAAACTGGCCTTATCGGTAAACGGCTGTTTAACCAGGTGGGTTAAATTGATAGAGCCTAACAGGCAGGCACCATATTCAGGCAGGCCCTGTTCGCCGCAGTTGTGTGCATGCAGCCCATTAGCATCGAAGGTATTGATACCCGGTACCTGCACATCATAAACGTCTTCAACACCCGCCTTTATTACAGAGGATACTCTCGCGGTAAAACGCTCTCTATTGAGTGAACGCTTATAGGAAGACAGACAGCGTTGCAGTTTTTCAAGTTTGTCGCTATCAGCAAAACCAATCAGCTCACGGTATCGAAGCAGGTTTTCTCCGCTGATAACCAGTTCATGTTGTGCTGAGGTATTGTACTGTGCTTTGCCACCTTTTCCATCGGGCAGCAGTGATGTTCCCGCCTGCCGACGATCACGATAAATAACCGAAGCGATACCCAGACGCAGCAGCATTCTTTGTGTCACCTTGCAAGCAACTTATCTCCGACTGTGCCAGGCGTATAGACACACCCTTGGCCTGGCTGCCCTGAACACAGCCGTCAGCATCAAACAGGCCGCGCAGAAAACCCCTGTAGAAGTCACTGGAAGTCTCTTCAATTAGCCCTGTCAGCTTTTTATTACCGGCAGACATACCAAGGTCAAATGCAACATCACGAATCGATGCAGTCGATAAGCGGTATTCATTGCGTCCGGCAATTTCTGACCAACCCATGAAATCAGCGCGATGCGGTAGTTCATTTGCAGCGACCAGCGCCGCCTGCATCACCGCTTCTGTTCCAGAAGTACATCCCGCAGATACTCCGTTAACCACCGCCGGGGCTTTCCATACCGAAAGCACCGCTTCGTCTTTTTTCAGGGTACCATCACCCAGTAAAAGCCCCATCAGGTAACCTTCATGGCTGCTGTATTTTCCCTGCCATTGTGCATTGGCGCGATGATCATTAAGTAAAACACGGTCACCACTGCCAAGCTTGCCTGCCTCACACCATTCTGTGTCCGTGGTATAACGGGTGAAACGTGTTACACGGCGCACGCGATGGTCTGCAGTCAGTTTCAGACTGTAGCCTTCGGTTGTTTGCAGCTGTACAATTTCTTTCGTTGCTGTTTTGAAAAAACCCTTTTCACCACTGTCATGGTCAACGCCATCAACTCGCGCACTGAATGCATTACCAATAAGCTGTGAAACCTGACGCGGCCCGTCTGATGTCTGCACCCAGGTATCTGCGCTAACACATGGATTCGTCGTACGAATATTTTCACAGAACCAGTTATTATTCATTTCATTGTACTGGTCGATAAGAATGAAACCCGGCTCTGCATAGTCGTAAGTTGAAGACATAATGACATTCCACAACTTGCCGGCATCGATGGTCCGATAAATTCTGCACGCCACCTTGCCTGCTTCGTTTTCGATATAATTGTCCTTTATGGGCCAGTCACGCCAGATTATCTGATCAGGGTCATGCAGATCAATGCTGTGCGTTTCAAGTTCTTCCTGTGTCACTGGAAAAGCCAATGGCCAGACTGCATTACTTTTTACCGCTTCCATAAACTCACTGGTAATCAGCAGTGACAGATTGAATTGCCGCAGTCGCCCGTCTTCACGCTTGGCGCGGATAAAATCCAGCACATCGGGATGACCCACGTCAAAGGTCGCCATTTGTGCGCCCCTGCGTCCACCGGCGGAAGAAATGGTGAAACACACCTTGTCATAGATGTCCATAAATGACAGCGGCCCGGAAGTCCGTGCGCCGGAACCGGACACATAAGCATCATTTGGTCTCAGGGTTGAAAATTCATAACCGATACCGGCGCCGGATTTTAATGTCATGCCTGCTTCGTGTACCTTCTGCAATATATCTTCCATCGAATCATGGATCTTTCCGGAAACGGTACAGTTAATGGTTGAGGTCGCAGGCTTGTATTGTAGCGCCCCGGCATTTGAAATGATCCTGCCTGCAGGTACGGCGCCGCGTTTTAAGGCCCAGAGAAATTTCTCATACCAGTATTGCTGTTTATCAGGAGTATTTTCGATATCTGCAAGCGCGCGGGCAACACGGGTAAACGTGCCCTCTACACACAAATCTACGGCTTCACCCTGCTTGTTCTTTAGCTGGTACTTACGCTGCCAGATATCTTCTGAAGCTGGCTGTATAGGAATTTCATGTGACTCAACAGTTTCTTTTACAGGCTGTGTAACGATTTTCATGTGGGGCTGTCTCCTTAAACTACCTCACTATATCAGCATATTAGAAAATGCTATATATAGTGCTATTATTATTATTTATCTACTACATATTGTGTTAATCAGGGTATATTACACGAACTCAGTCGATCTGTAACATAAATTTATTTTATTGCGATTTTTATCGTAGAGCATATAAGAAGCGTAGGATGCGGTGAGGCACGAACCGCATCAATCGCGTCATAATTTGTATTTATCTGGGCTGACGCGCATGGAAAACAATAATGTCGTGGGCGCAGTTTTTGCAGGCTTGATTTGCGATAGCGTAATCCAACACTTAGCGGGCCAGGAAAAGTCGGGATACACTACGCCATCTTGACCAACAGCTTTTCAGCTATGCCAATGAGAGAAAAAGGGTCGACTTCAACATGATTGATGCGGTTCGTGCCTCACCACATCCTACGCTAATAAACATAAATCAAAGAATCCAGAAACAGGCAAATAAAACACGCGGTCACCCCGCACATAAATTGCATCAAGTTTCGTAATAATGTAGAGTCAGCCAGATTAATCATGATAAATAATTTACTATTATTAGAGAACTGGAAATGATTACCTACAAAGACCTAAACGAACAAAATCATCATATCACGGAGCTGTCAAATGTCCTTAATTATCTATTCAAGGATCGTTCCATGTGCGACACCGGGTCATGCTGTGAACTTTTCAGCAATTACGTCAACCTGGTGAATGAGCACATCGATACGGTTGACAAGAATATGTACAGTGACCTGCTGGGAAGTGCTGATGAGAAGCACAAGAATGTCGCCAAGAACTTTATGTCAGGCTCGGTGGAAATTAAAAAAATACTACGAGAATTTTCAAAACAATGGTGCCCGGTAAAAAACAATAACGAGCTATGGATTAAAGACCATGATCAGTTTATAAAAGCTACTGAAGAATTGTTTGAACTTGTTTTGAAACGTATCCTTGATGAAACTGAACACCTTTACCCGCTAGTTCGCAGCTTAAAATAAAAAATAGCAGCGAACGAGTTCGGGGTCGGAATCAAATTAACGATACATGGTTGTCGTTAACAACCACTGCCTGATTGATTGACTCCAGGCCTCGTTGCTGACACCACTTATCGCGGAATAAATTCCGCTCCTACGGGAAATCGAATACTTGTAGGAGCGGAATTTATTCCGTGATTCATTTAAATGGCCGCAGTCAATTTAGTGACCACT
>CAVYHW010000026.1:0-16605 GCA_963768215.1 uncultured Gammaproteobacteria bacterium | reverse complement strand
GATAAAACAAAACAGTTCCACATCGTACTAAAAACCGCTGACGATGGAGCGCTTTTCTATCAGATAACCAAATTACAATCAGCTTGATAACAGCTTGATAACAGCTTAACGACAGGAGATATAACTATGAAGAACCTAAACAAATCAATCTTAATCGCACTGGGTATGGCTCTGCCACTAAGTGTTATGGCTTCACCTGACGATGTCACCATTCGTATGATGGAAGCAAACGAGCAGGCAACAGAAGCAGTTACCCGACATATCGAATTACCTGAAGCAGCTGAACGGCTGGAGGAGCAAAACAGAATCCGGAATCAGAATCGCAATCGTAACGGTGATATGGATGGCGACGAGCGTGATCATGAGATGGAAAGGGCTGAGGAACATGAACGTGAAATGGAAAGAGAAAGAGAGGAAAGACATGAGCGCGAAATGGACCGCGATGAGCGCAAAGATGTAGAACATGAAGGCATAGATCGTGAAGAAGTTGAGCGCAAAGGTCCCGGCCGTGGCGGCAATAGTTAAAACCAGGCTTTTAAGCGCCGAACAGGATGATGAAACATCATTTCATTATGCTAAATAGAAACGGCTGTTAGTACTGGATACATGATGTTTTAAAATAAACGGATTGTTTACCACAGAAGAAACCTCTCCCTTCAATGCAGGTGAGAGGTTTTTGGCCATTAAAAATTTGTTATGGGTAAAATTCATTACAGGTAAAGTTTGCTACAGGATACATAAAATGAACTCGATAAATAATAAGCTGTATATGGCTGTATTGGTGGCTTTAATCAGCTTTTCCAATCCAGTTATTTCGGTAGCTCAGACATTGGCACAGACGCCTGCACAGGCAGACTCTCAGGATGAGTTTAAAAAAGGTGCAAAATCTTTTACTGAGGGAGACTATGCTGCAGCAGTAAAGGCATTCAAAAAAGCTGAAGTACAGGGAATGAAATCATCTGCACTTTACTACAACCTGGCCAGCAGTTATTACAAGTTGGGCGAATACGAAATGGCCAGACAATACTTTAATAAAGTACGAAAGTATAAGGACATGCAGTATCTTGCGGAATATAACCTTGGCCTGATTGCTTTAAAACAGGATGATGAAAAAACCGCAGGCAAGTGGTTTACCAGCGTGGCAATAAATGGCAAAGATAAAAAACTTGTCGCTCTTGCAGAACAAACACTTAAGGAAATATCACAGGAAAAAATAGTGGCAGAAAAAAAGCCTCAATGGCTTAGTAGAAAGTGGTCAGCCTACCTTAGTGCATCATTGGGTTATGACGATAATGTTAACTTTGCCCCTTTGGGTATTACTGCTGAAAAGTCGGACAGTTTTTCTGAGATCTTTGCTTCTGCAGATTACCTGTTTTCCGGAGACAGAAGAAATGGCTGGTTAGGTGAAGTCTCTTTTTACGATATAAATTACCTGAGTGAAGATCTTTACGATGAGTATGAGTATGGCGCGGCGATAAAAAAGTATCTGCAACTGAATCATAACTGGCAGACCCAGTACTCACTGGATATAACCAGGATCAATTATGGTGGAGAAGATTACCAGACTATAACCAAAATAGGAGGTGAAGCACGATATTCGTTATCAAATAACGAACAGCTTAATCTGCGTTATGCCTATGAGGATATAAACAGTGATAATCCTCTTTTTGACTATCTTGAAGGCTGGCGCCAGAAACTTCGAGCGGAGTACCGTTTATATCACAGGCAGAATTACACCCGGTTTTATTATGAACTCGAACTGAATGACCGAAATGATTTAAGCCTGACCACGGGTGATTACAGTTACTCACCAACCCGACATCTATTACGGGGGCAATATACCAGTGTATTCAGCACGGCAATGGGATCTGACTGGTGATCTGTCCTACCGTTTCAGTGATTACCCGGTAACAGCAAGCCAGGACCGGCAGGATGATCGCATAAAAGCGGCAATATATGCGGACTACCGATTTAGTAAGAGATTTAAATTAAGGGTCAGGGTTGAATATACGGATAACAGTTCAACGGAAGATATTTATTCTTATAAACGAACCATATATACCGTGGGTTTAACTGCATTGTTTTAATATGCGCTGTTCTTCATAAAGGTGGAGAAGTATATAAGCCGACAGCTGACAATTTTGGTAAAGTATTTGTGTCGTTATTATATTTTTACCATTAAGAAAACGTAAGCTCATGGTTGATACTGCTAAAAAAACAGGCTCTAAAAAAACGGCCCCTAATAAAAAGGCCATCAAGGAAACACTTCAATTACGTCGTTTAGCTATCGATACTTACCGTGAAAACGTTGTTTATTTGCACCGAGAATGTGAAGTCTACCGGGCTGAAGGTTTTCAGGCGCTGTCCAAGGTGAAAGTTTGTGCGGATGGCAAGCATATTCTTGCAGTGTTAAATGTTGTTGATGATGACAGTATTGTCACACCTGCTGATCTTGGCTTATCAGAAGAAGCCTTTACCAACCTGGGCTTGAAAGAAGGGCGTCTGGTGAGTATCGAACATGCCGAACCGCCGGCATCGATGGATGCAGTGCGCCGTAAAATTGCCGGAGAACGTCTCAGCCAGCAGGACTTTCGCCATATCATTAACGATATTACAGAGAGGCGTTACTCGAAAATGGAGATCTCGGCTTTTCTCGTTGGCTCGGGTCAAACCGACATGGATCGTGATGAAGTGTTTTATTTAACAAGAGCCATGATGGAATCGGGCGAACGCCTGGACTGGAATGAATCACTGGTTGTGGACAAACATTGCATCGGTGGTATTCCCGGCAACCGTACCTCGATGCTGGTTGTGCCCATGGTCGCCGCGCACGGCATGTTGATACCGAAGACATCGAGCCGGGCCATCACCTCACCGGCAGGCACCGCTGACACCATGGAGGTGCTGGCGAATGTCGAACTCAACATCAAAAAACTGCATGACATCGTACGCAAACATCGTGCGTGCCTGGCATGGGGCGGCACGGCCGAGCTATCACCTGCAGATGACATAATGATTGCCGTGGAGCGCCCGCTGGGTATCGACTCGCTTGGGCAGATGGTGGCATCCATTCTGTCAAAAAAACTTTCAGCCGGTTCGACACACCTGCTTATCGATATTCCCGTTGGACCGACGGCAAAGGTGCGGCAGATGCGGCAGGCACAGCGCCTGCGTAAATTATTTGAGTTTGTCGGTGATCAGCTCGATATACATCTCGAGGTTGTAATCACCGATGGCAGACAGCCGGTTGGTTTCGGCATTGGTCCGGTGCTGGAAAGCCGTGATGTAATGCGGGTACTGCAGAACGCGCCGGATGCTCCCGATGATCTGCGGCAAAAATCATTACGTCTGGCTGGACGTGTAATAGAGTTTGACCCTGATGTTCGCGGCGGAAACGGTTTCGCCATCGCACGCGACATACTGGACTCCGGCCGGGCACTGGAGATGATGAATACGATTATTAAAGCCCAGGGCGTGCAAACGAACAAGTTTGAGCTGGGCAAACTGAGGCATGAAGTGATCTCTCCCGCGAAAGGGGTAGTCGTAGATATAAATAATGAGCAGATGGCGCAAATTGCACGCTTCGCTGGTGCCCCCATGGATAAAGGTTCCGGTGTGGACCTGTTTAAAAAGTTGGGCGATAAAGTTAAGAAGGGTGATGTGCTGTATTGTATCTATGCGGAATTTCCTTCGGATTTCAATTTTGCACGTGCATTATGCGAGCAAAACACCGGCTATAGCATTGGTACAGAAGAGCAGATTCCCAGGGCATTCGTCGAGTTCTAACGTCGCACACAAATGATTATGGGGATAATTCTGGGTTTTGAAGAATATGCACAACAGTCGCGCAAGCTGGCGCAGGCGCTGGACATCCCATGTGAAATAATTCAACGGCATCGTTTCCCCGATGGTGAAAGCAAACTGACACTGCCAGCCAAATTATCTGACCACGTTTTATTTTGCCAGAGCCTGGATCGTCCCAATGAAAAACTGCTGGAGTTATTACTGGCTGCAAAAACGGCACGTAAGCTGGGTGCAAACAAGCTGACGCTGGTTGCTCCATACCTTTGTTACATGCGGCAGGACAAAGCCTTCCATCCCGGTGAGGTAGTCAGTCAGCCTATTATTGGTAACTTTCTTGCCGGTCTATTTGATAATGTTATTACCGTCGATCCACACCTGCATCGTATCCATCACCTGGAACAGGCCGTCCCGGCCAGATATGCAGTTTCCCTGTCTGCAACTTCCCTGATGGCAGATTTTCTACAACAACATGTTAAAAATCCGGTATTGCTGGGACCGGATTGTGAAGCCGAGCAATGGGTCAGTGCCGTCGCCAGACCAAATCAATGGCAGTACGGCGTCTGTAAAAAAATTCGTAGCGGCGATAAAGAGGTTGAGGTCACTTTACCCAAAATCGATTTGCAAGGACGTTCCGTGGTAATAGTCGATGATGTTGCGAGCAGTGGTCAAACCCTGGCTGTTACTATTAAACAATGCCTGTTAAAAAATGCCAAACACGTCGACGTGCTGGTTACCCATGCCCTGTTTGCGAATGATGCAGAACAACGTTTGATTCAGGCAGGAGTGCGCAATATATGGAGCACGGATAGTGTTAATCATGAAAGTAACAGGATTCCTTTGTGCGGCTTACTTAAAGATGCTGTTTTAAATCTGGCGTAGTGATTTGTCGGGTTACGCTACGCTAAGCCGACCTGCGGAGCAGAGCCTGTACCGGTGTTTCGCAGGTTGTGCTAGAGCGTATTGCTGTTTATCTTTAATCGAGGTGTCAACCCTGACAAAAAGTATTTATATAAAACAATGGCTACATGAATAATGCCAAATATTTAGGGCAAGATCATAATTTGTCTTGCGCTAATGTGAACTCCCGGCAAAAAGCGGGGTCAACAATAGTCGGGAAGTTCTGATCACGGTAATCGACAATCATTATAAATTATTGTTATCCGCACAGTGCTTTTGTCCGGCATTTGATTAAAAGTCACCGGACCTGTTTTATTTTTTCAAATTCGCATTCCAGGAGCAGCAGAGCCCGTGGTGAAAATAACCAGCTACGTTACTTCTTCACTGCGCCTGTTAGCGCTGTTAACTTCTCTGTTTCTGCTAACGTCAGGCGCTAACGCCGGCGCACTGGAGCGCCTGTTCGTACCTGCTGCCGAGGCCTGGTCTTTCTGGGATACGCATGACGAGGCCGGCGGAATCGATCATTCAAAATGGCAGCGCTTCCTGCAGGACTATGTCCGCTCGGGTGATGACGGCGTCAACCGCGTCGAATACGCAACCGCCGCCAGGGACTCTGCCGCGCTGCACGCCTATATCGAAAGCCTCGAAAACGTAGATATCCGACGTTACAACAGGGACGAACAACTGGCTTACTGGATTAACCTGTACAACGCGGTCACCATCGACGTCGTGCTGGAACATTACCCGGTAACCAGCATAAGCGAAATCAATATATCGCCGGGGTGGTTTAGTTTCGGTCCCTGGGGCAAAAAACTGCTGCAGATAGAGGGCCAGGCGCTTTCTCTGAACGATATCGAGCATCGTATTCTGCGCCCACTATGGAAAGACTCGCGCCTGCATTACGCGCTGAACTGCGCATCAATCGGTTGCCCTAACCTGCAGCGCAGGGCGTTCACCGCGGACAATACTCAGGTACTTCTCGAGCAGGCCGCGCGCGATTACGTTAACCATCCGCGTGGCGTTACGGTCGCGGATGGTGAGTTGCATGTTTCCAGTATCTATAGCTGGTTCCGTGAGGATTTTGGCAACAGCGAGGTAGATGTAATAAAACACCTGCAAGGTTATGCATCTGCCGAGCTCGCTGCGGCGCTGGCTGCTTATGAAAAGATAAATGACGATGATTACGACTGGTCGCTGAATGATACCAAACCGTTCAAGCCCGAACCTGAGACAGATGATGACTTTTAATAGCGATATTATGAACGTTATACGATTGATACCGATGCGCCTTACCAATTGAGCAGCATGACACCTGAGCAACGCGACCAGACGGCACGACTATTCGCCGCCCTTGAATACGGCGAAAAGCTGGCACATGATTGCGCGATACAACAGAGACGCCTGATCGAGGACCGTCGTTCACGGCGTTTTCTACAGGTGCAGGCTTTGCAGGAAACGGCGCACGCCGCACTGTTCCGCAAGGCTGCTGACTGGCTGGCGCCGAATAAACACTACTCACCACCTCCCGCCATGCTCAGATTTGGTATTCGGCTGCAGAATGCGCTTGCGCGCAACGACCTGACCGAGAGCCTGGTGGCATCGCAGATCGTACTGGAGGGTCTCGGTGAACAGATCCTGGTCCGGCTGAACCACGGCATGGATCGACATGGTATCGGTTTTCGCCGCCAGCGCTGCCTGCTGCTACGCCAGGAACAGGGCCACTATGCCTTTGGACTGCGCACACTCGAGCGGCGCTTGCAACTCGAACATTGCCGTGTCGAGCAGGTACAGCAACTCGCATGCGACTACCTGTCACAGATCCAGCGTATTACTACCGAGATGGCGGATGTGTTTACCGTTCTGGATGAGGATGCAGACGAGTATTACCACGGCCTGCTCGCCGCGCTGCCGCCATGGCTTGATCCCGAGCGGCAAGAAGCAGTGACAGGTATCAAAACATGATCTCAATCATCATCCCGGTGCTGAATGAAGAAAGCGCGTTGCCTGAGACACTGCAGCAGGTTTTTGCACAACATGGCGAATTCGAGGTGATCGTCGTTGATGGAGGCAGCATTGATAAGACAGCGGACATTGTTGCGTGCGATGAGCGCATCACCTGGCTGAACGCGGCAACGGGACGCGCCAGCCAGATGAACGCTGGCGCACGCGAGGCACATGGTGAATGGCTACTGTTCCTGCATGCGGATACCCTGCTGCCCGAGGGCGCGCTACAAAACATCGAACGGCTTACTCCCGATGTGCAGGCCGGCGGTTTCACGCATCGCTTTTCAGGACAGGCGTGGAGTTTGCGCCTGGTCTCATGGCTGCACAATTTCCGCTGCAGGCGCACGCACGTATTCTACGGCGACCAGGCGATGTTCGTGCGCACGCGGCTGTTTTTCGAACTCGGCGCTTTCCCGGATGAACCCATTCTCGAAGACCTTCTGTTCGGTGAGCGGCTTGCCAAGGCGGTCCAGCCGGTCATGCTCGACAGTGAGGTGATCACCGATTCACGCAAATTCGAGCAGAAAGGCGTGTGGCTGAGCCTGTTGCGTGTTGTGCTTATACTGATCAGCCACGAGTTGCACCTGCCGATACCCACACGCCGGTTTTTCACCAACGTCCGATAGCCGGTAAAGCATTAATTAAAAGGATCAGCCATCATTAAAAACAAAAAAGAAGATAGCTAACAAGGATACCCATTGATTACCCGTTGTCCGCAACTTCCCTGATGGCAGATTTTTAAATTTAGAGGGCCAAAATTTAGAGGGTCAAGTGGACCGTTAGTGATTTGTTGGATTACGCTACGCTAATTCGAGCTACAGAGCAAAGCCTGTACCAGTGTTTTGTAAGTTGTGCTAGTGTTGCGTAAGCCAACGATGTCACTTATCCAAAAAAGATAACAGATAACTGGAAACTGACCCATGTTTAAACGTACAGCAATTTTTATCCTCCTGCTCCTGCTGGTGCTAGCAGGATTAGGTTTTATTAAGTATCAACAAATCCAGCAGGGTGTGGCAATGATGGCGGCCAGCACGCCACCACCGACCAGCGTTGAGGTGAGTGAAGCAAAACGGCTACAGTGGCAGCCACGTATTTCCGCGGTGGGCACGTTAACTGCTCGTGAGGGCATCGATGTAAGTAATGAAGTTGAAGGCATTGTGGAAAAAATCCATATTCAGTCCGGACAACAGGTGAAAAAAGGTGACTTGCTGGTAACCTTGAATGATGATGTGGAGCAGGCCGACCTGGTCAGCTTTAAGGCGCAGGAAGATCTTGCTCGCACCCTGTTTAAACGTAATGAAGGCATGTGGAAGAAAAAAACCATTTCTGAAACAGACTTTGATAATGCGCGTTCAAATCGGCTGGTCGCGCAGGCAAATGTAATACAGACGCAGGCGCGTATCGCCAAAAAATCTATTCGCGCGCCTTTCAGCGGAGTGCTGGGGATAAGACACGTCAGTACCGGTCAATATGTAGCGCCCGGCACTATGTTGATCAGTCTGCAGGATTACAGCGTGTTATATGCAGATTTTGCGGTGCCAGAAAAATATTTACCCGATATAGCGACAGGCCTGAAGGTTGAGTTTCGTGTTAGTGCTTATGCCGATAAAACGTTTGTCGGTCAGGTCCAGGCGGTTGAAGCAAAAGTCAATGAAACAACACGTAACATCAGTGTACGCGCACAACTGACTAATGAAGGAACACTGTTACGTCCGGGTATGTACGCAGATATCGATTTAATGCTGAATCAGCCAGCCGACGTTGTCGTGGTACCGGTGACTGCCATTGTCTACAGTTCTTTTGGCAATGCACTGTTTGTGGTCGAGAAAAATAATGAGGGTGCTAGCGTAGTCCGTCGTGTGCAGGTCACTACCGGTGAGCAGCGCGGTGATGAGGTTGTTATATTGACCGGCTTAAGCGGCGGTGAACAGGTAGTGCAGGCCGGTGTCAGTAAACTGCGCAATAACATCCCGGTTGCTATTACTGAGCATCAGCGATTGAAAGGCAGCAAATAATGCGATTCACCGATTTCTTTATTCGGCGGCCTGTTTTTGCCATTGTTCTTAGTCTGTTGCTACTGGTCTTTGGTCTGCGCGCACTGAATGATTTGCAGCTACGCCAGTACCCGGAAATGGAAATCGGCCAGTTAACGATTACCACAACCTATCCCGGTGCAGATGCCGAACTGGTTCAGGGTTTTATCACCACGCCGATACAGGAAACCATTACCAGTGTAGAAGGTATAGATTATATCAAGGCCAGTTCGCGAGCCGGTATATCGCTGGTCGAAGTGTTTCTTGAGCTGGGTTACGACGTCAACATCGCGGTGGCGGAAATGCTCAGCAAGATCAATGAAGTGCAGGGACGTCTGCCGAAAGATATCAATGATCCGGTGATTGCCAAAGCCATGGCCGGCAATGATGCCATTATGTATATTGCCTACCAGAGCATTGCCGACCAGAGCAGCAGTATGAACGAATCGCAGATTACCGATTACCTGCGTCGTGTGGTGCAACCAAAAATGGCCGAAGTGCCGGGGCTGTCACGCGCAGCACTTTTTGGTGGCAAAGAATATGCCATGCGTATTTTCCTTGATCCAGTCAAAATGCGCGCGTTTAATATCAGTGCCGCCCAGGTGAACGATGTTCTACTGGCAAACAACTTCCAGTCTGCCGCAGGTGAATTGCGTAACAGCTACACCGTGACATCTATTCGCGCTAGCACTTCGTTACAGGATGAAGCCGCTTTCGCTGCGATGACGGTAAGCAGTGATGGTCAGCGTGTGGTACGCCTTGGCGACATTGCAGATATTAAACTTGCCACCAACACCGAACGTCAGATCGTTAGTTATCAGAGCAAACCGGCGGTATACCTTGGCATTCAAACAATACCCAGCGCCAACCCGCTTGACGTTGCTGAAGGAATTAAAAAACTATTGCCTGAAATTGCCGGCAATCTTCCCACCGGTTTACATCAGTATCTGGCCTATGACAGAACCATGTTTATCGAGGAATCCATCAATGAAGTGTTAAAGACTTTAACTGAGGCCACGCTCATTGTGGTGATTGTGGTGTTCCTGTTTTTAGGTTCGCTTCGTTCGGTACTTATTCCCGTCATCACTATTCCTTTATCATTGATCGGCGTTGCACTGTTTATGTTGATGATGGGCTATACCATCAACCTGCTCACCTTACTTGCTATGGTGATGGCGATATCACTGGTGGTGGATGATGCCATCGTGGTGGTGGAAAATGTTCATCGTCATATTGAAGAGGGTACTGAACCTTTGCGTGCCGCGGTTATCGGTGCGCGTGAAATCGCCATGCCGATTATTGCCATGACTATCACCCTGGTCGCGGTATACGCACCCATAGGTTTTATGGGTGGACTCACCGGGACCCTGTTTAGTGAATTCGCTTTTACCCTGGCAGGCGCAGTATTAATTTCCGGTGTTATCGCACTGACCCTGTCACCCTTAATGTGCGGAAAATTACTAACTAAACAATCATTGGAAGGCAAATTAGCCGTTGCTATCGATAATTTTTTTGGTCGCTTGAAAAATGGCTATTCACGCCTGCTTGACAATACACTGACGCATTATCGTGCCGCTATAGTCATCGGTGCGGTCATCATACTGCTGGCTATTGCCGCTATGTTTAGCATGACTCAGTCAGAACTGGCGCCGGTAGAAGATCAGGGGTTTATTCTCACCATGGGCATCGCCCCGGATAATGCCAGTGTGCAATATGTACAGACCTATGCTGAACAGGTCGAAGAAATTCTCAGTACCTATCCTGAATATGATCAGACTTTTGTCATTGCGGGCATGCCGGTAGAGAACAATGTGATGGCCGGTATGGTGCTGACGCCATGGAGTCAGCGTGAACGAAGCCAGATGGATCTTCAGCCACAGTTACAGGGTGAATTAATGGCGTGTCGCCGGGTTGAATGTTTTTGCCATTAATCCACCATCGCTGCCGGGCACACCTATGGGCATGCCGGTTAATTTTGTCGTAACCACCACCAGTGATTACAACACGCTGTTCGAAGTCTCTGAAGCACTGAAACAAAAGGCCATGGAAAGTGGTGTGTTTATGATGGTGAACAATACACTACGTTTGAACAAACCACAGGTGCATGTATTGATCGATCGTGCCAAAGCCGGGCAGCTGGGTATCAGTATGCGTGATATCGGCAGTGTGCTGGCAACGCAGCTGGGTGATTTTCGCAGTAATTATTTTGATATGCAGGGTCGCAGTTATGAAGTCGTGCCACAGGCGGATAAACCGTTTTCAGCAAACCAAAGAAGCCATTGAAAAGCTTTATGTAAGTACACAAAGTGGTGAACAGGTGCCGTTGTCGACCGTGGTAAAAATATCACAGGAAGTGGTGCCCAATGATCTTACCCAGTTTCAGCAGCTCAACTCAGTCGACTATCGAAGCCATACCGCAACCCGGGCGTGGCGACCATTGCCGATGCGCACGCTTACTTAAGTAAAACCCTGGCTGAAATTGCGCCTGCCGGTTTTATGTATGACTACGGTGGGCAGAGCCGTCAGTTTGAAAAAGAAGGCTCGGCATTGATGATGACCTTTGTACTGGCGCTGATTGTGATTTACCTGGTGTTGTCGGCACAGTTCGAAAGTTTCCGTGACCCGTTTGTGGTTTTGATAACCGTGCCGCTTTCTATTTTTGGCGCCATGATTCCCCTGTTTCTGGGATTTGCCACCATGAATATTTATACCCAGGTGGGTCTAATCACACTCATCGGTCTTATCTCCAAACACGGCATATTAATAGTCGAGTTCTCCAACCAGCTACAGCGGCAGGGTCTGGATAAAGTATCCGCAGTAAAACAGGCGGCCGCGTTACGCCTGCGTCCGATTTTGATGACCACAGCTGCGATGGTGCTGGGTGTTATGCCACTGGTATTTGCATCAGGCGCAGGTGCCGTGTCTCGTAATAATATCGGACTGGTGATTACGGTAGGTTTAAGTATTGGCACTTTGTTTACCTTGTTTGTGGTGCCGGTGATGTATTCTTTGCTGGCTGAGAAGTTTGATAGTGAAGTGGAGGAAGGGCGGCTTGCGGTTACGCGGGTTTAGTCATTCATATCCACAGGCGTTTTCATTTCAGTTGGGTCATTCATATCAGTGTCGTTAGTAGCATTGGTATTATCTGGCATAATCGATTTTCGCTATTGTTACAAACATATTAGCGTATTGACTGGTTTGGTAATGTGATCGTTTATTTTAGCATCGAGCACTTTGTCATGATCAAGCACACTTTATTTTGCTCTCCATTAATTCTAAACAAGTACTAATCCTCACTTTTATTTACCGCACGCTTTAACCGTGACCGTTTTGTGATAGCTGCGTGATATGCATGTGATTTAACACAGCAATACTACGCCTGTAGATATTTCTATTTACTAATTTTTTACGAGGATTAACCATGAAAAAACTAATTACTGGTCTGCTGGTTGCAGGCTGCCTGAATTCACCACTGGCAATGGCAGACAAAAAAATCAGTGTTGAAATTACTAATTTGAGCAATGCTATTTATTACACGCCACTGCTGGTATCCGCACATGATCGAGATACGCATATCTTCCAGGTTGGCGCAGCTGCATCTGCTCATTTGCAGGCGATGGCTGAAGGCGGTGATATTTCCGGCCTGGTTACGGACCTTGATTCGGTCGGCGCTAACACTGTCGAGAACCCGGCAGGGGGATTGCTTGCGCCGGGCGCAACTGCCACTGCTGAGATGCATATAAACAGGCGTAATCGTTTTCTTTCAATCGCAGCCATGCTGCTGCCAACAAACGATGGATTTGTAGGTCTGGATGCATTACCGATACCTCAAACTGGTCACAGTCATGTTTATTATCTCAATGGCTATGATGCGGGTACTGAAGCAAATAATGAAGTCATCAACGGCGGCGGTGCGCCAGGTACACTGGGTATCCCCGCGGATCCGGGTGGCAATTCAGGCACAGGTGCAGCAGGAGTTACCGGCCCTGACCACAATGGAACTGTGCACATACATCGCGGCATCGTTGGCGGTGCAGACAGTGATCTTGATAAAGCTGTTCATCGCTGGATAAACCCAATTGCTAAAGTTGTTATTACCACTCATAAAAACAGAGATCATAAAAACAGAGATAGAGATCACGACTAAATATCAGTGTCTTAACTTACGTTGAGAGCTTCCAGCTGCCAGGCAATGCTGGAAGCTCTCCTTATTAACTATCCTGTTTTTATTGATTATATATTTATGAACCTGTCAACAATCAACCGGTCTATAACATCTATGTTCGGCTAAATAGATACATAATGACAAATCGTTTACTCATCGTTGAAGACAACACTGATATTGCTGGTCTGATTCAGCTGCATGCAAAAGATATAGACTGCAGTTCGGATATTGCAGCCACCGGCAAACAGGCGCTGGAAATGTTTGACCGGGAAAAGTACCAGCTGGTTATTCTTGATTTAATGCTGCCGGAAATCAGCGGCCTTGAAGTTTGCCGCCAGTTAAGGACTTCATCATCCTATGTGCCGATATTAATGCTGACTTCAAAATCATCAGAATTCGACCGGGTGCTTGGCCTTGAAGTCGGTGCAGACGATTACATTACCAAACCGTTCAGCCTGCCTGAATTAATGGCGCGTATAAAAGCCCAGTTCCGACGCGCCGAAGCGTTACACACTGAAGATAAAACAAGTACTACAAATATTGGTATAGGTGGCATTACTATTGATACCGCCAGACGCCAGGTTAGAGTTGATGGTAAAGCGGTGGAGCTTACCGCGAAAGAATTTGATTTACTGCTGCATTTTGCCAGCAACCCCGGTCTGGTCTTTAGCCGTATGCAATTGCTGGAACAGGTATGGGGTTATCATTACGAGGGATATGAGCATACGGTGAATTCACACATCAACCGGTTACGGGCAAAAATCGAGAAAGACCCGGCACAACCGGTATATGTCATTACTGTATGGGGTGTAGGTTACCGGTTTTGCGAAGCATAATACCGAAAACCCTGTTTACAAAACTTGCGCTGGCGCTGACCGTTTTATTGCTGGGTATCGGTTTACTGTATAGCGTATTAAGCACTTATCTAACACGCCATTACCAGCAGGAATTTTTACAGAACCTGAATCGTGACCTGGCCAGCAACCTTGTCACGCAGAGAGAGCTGGTCAATCATGGTGAAATCGACCAGGCGGCACTGAAAAAAACCTTTAACCATTACATGATGGTGAACCCAAGCATCGAGATATATCTACTCGATGCTGAAGGTAATATTCTTTCATTTTCAGCAGAACCGGGGAAAGTTAAACGTAATAAAGTCGACATGAAACCCGTGATGGATTTTACCGAAGGCAAGGGATTCCCTCTGCTCGGTGACGACCCGCGCAGTTTTGAGCGCAACAAAATATTTTCGGTAGCGCCCATCAGTATCAGTGATGGCTCAATGCGGTATCTATACGTGGTATTGCGCGGTGAGGAATATGAGCGTGTAGAACGTTTATTCGAGGAAAGTTTTTTATTACAGTTGTCGGGCGCAGCCGTCTTTGTCAGCCTGTTTATCGGTTTTATTGTCGGTTTACTTCTGTTTATGGTGCTTACACGCCGTTTGCAATACTTGACTAATCTAATGCGCAGTTTTAGCGAAAGCCATTTTACACAACATGATTCGTACCCTTGTAATAGTAACAATAGTGCCAGTAATTCAGGTGGTGATGAGATAGACACCCTGGGTTATCACTTTAACCGTATGGCAGAACGTATCTGTGAACAGTTAAACGATTTAAAAAAACAGGACAAATTACGCCGTGACCTGGTTGCCAATGTTTCACACGATTTACGCACACCGCTGGCCGCCCTGCAGGGATACATAGAAACCCTGAAATTAAAATCCGAAGAGTTTGATATTGAGACACGAAGTGAGTACCTGGAGATTGCGTTAAAACACAGTCGTCGTTTAACAAGACTGGTAGAGGAATTATTCGAACTGGCCAAGCTCGATGCAAAAGAAACACAGTTGCACTGCGAGCCGTTTGCACCAGCAGAACTGGTCCAGGATGTTATTCAAAAGTTTAAACTAAGTGCTGATAAAAAGAACATTAAACTGGCAATGAAAACACAGGAATCATTGCCTTTTGTTAATGCTGATATTGGACTGGTTGAACGTGTTCTGGAAAACCTGATCGCTAATGCATTGCGCCACACAGCCGCAGAAGGTGAAATTATCGTTAAACTAAAGACTAAGGATGACGAGGTTGAAATTGAAGTACAGGACAGTGGTAGCGGTATTCCTGAATCAGAATTACAGCATATATTCGACCGTTTTTACTGTGTCGATAACAAGGAGAGAAGCAGCCATCATGCCGGCCTTGGCCTGTCAATTGCGCAACACATTGTAATGCTGCATAACAGTAAAATTCATGTGCTCAGTGCACCAGGTAAAGGCACTCGATTTATTTTTGGTTTACCCCTGTGGATCGCTTGAGCAAACAAGGGCTTATATGAAATTATATGAATTAGTTCAGACTTAATATGTTTGGCTTAATACTTTTATGCACATCCACATTCTTTCTTATAAAAGACTTAACAACATCTGCTATGAATGTTCTTTTTCCTCATGAGTTATTTCCTGCTTTACAAGTGTAGTTAGATTATTAATTGCTTCTGCAATTAACTCGATAGCATCATCAGCAGACAATAGTCCTTGTAAATTCCCCTGACTATCAACAACTATTATTCGTCGCACACCCTGGTTTTTCATGAGCGTCAGGGTGTCTATCAACGTTTCTTTTTCTTCAACAGTAACAATAGCTGTGCTCATAATGTCTTTTATGATTAATGAGTCAGGATTGTTTCTTTGTGCAATTACCTCAACGACAATATCCCGGTCTGTTATGATCCCGATCGGACGGGTTTTTTCTCCCTGCTTCTCGACCACAACAAGATCACCAACATGATGTTGTCTCATTAGCATAGCGGCTTCAGTAACTGAAGCATCTTGCTCGGTAATGACTACTTCACGGTTACAATATTCACCTGCCGTCATGAGATTTCCTCACTTTCCTGGTAATATCGTTTTAGCCAACAATATTGTGTTTGCCAATTAAATGCACTGTACTTGCCTGTGGTCCATTATCTCCTGATTCTTCGACAAATCTCACTTTGTCACCGATTTCAAGGGCATCAAAATCACCATCGACAAAACTATTACGATGGAAATAAATCTCTCTTCCATCTGATGTTTCTATCCTGCCAAAGTCTTCGTAAGGCACCACCTCTGAAATAGTGCCGTGTGGTGGAACTTCGTGACTTTTAACATCACCACGCTGTTTTCTGGCGTAATCCTGCAGCTTTCTACGCGCAGCATCGAAGGCATCTCGAATTGCCACATAGACATCTTCATGTGCATGGTTCTCTTTAGGATCACGGTTAACGACAATTTCACCATTTGGTACGGTTAAATCAATTCGTACATGATACAGGTTGCCTTTATGGTGATGACCGTGTGGCGCCTCAATCATCACACTACAGGCCATAATCTGGTCATAAAATTTATCCAGGCTGACAGCTTTTTCGCGAACCCTGTCTTCGACTGCATCTGACGGTGGAATGTCTCTGAAGTTTATTTGTAATGGCTGTTTCATCAATTAATCCCCCATTAAATATTGGATTACATTTATATGATACCTGTTCTGATTAATAGAGGAACCATTTTAATCAATAAAAAACTTGATCCTGGTTAAGAAAACCTGAATGAATAATATTGCAATTCTGCGACGCTATGAAGCAAACGGCCTCATGATCGCTAATAATCATCTGCGTATGAATACAATGCGATTTATAAGTTTGAAGTATGTTGTCGTTTTA
>CAVYHW010000025.1:0-39130 GCA_963768215.1 uncultured Gammaproteobacteria bacterium | reverse complement strand
GGTAGACAGATAACGATCACCGCGATCACAGACAATCGAAACGATAACAGCATTTTCAACCTGCTGACTTAGCTTTAATGCTGCCGCACACGCACCACCCGATGATACCCCGCAGAACAAACCTTCTTTTGCTGCCAACATGCGCGTTGTTTCTTCGGCTTCCTGCTGACTTACATCCAGTGTGAGATCAACCCTGGCTGCATCAAAAATGCCGGGCAGATACTCCTTCGGCCAGCGGCGAATACCCGGTATTCGTGAACCTTCTTCCGGTTGCACACCTACAATTTGAATTGCCGGATTTTGTTCTTTCAAATAACGTGACACACCCATAATGGTGCCCGTGGTCCCCATGGCGCTGACAAAATGCGTGATTTGACCGTCTGTTTGCTGCCATATTTCAGGACCTGTAGCAATGTAATGCGCCTGTGGATTGTCCGGATTATTAAACTGGTCAAGCACAGTACCTTTACCCTCGTCCTGCATTTGTAATGCTAAATCACGTGCGCCCTCCATGCTCTCTTCCCGGGTGACTGAAATAAGCTCTGCTCCATAAGCTTTCATTGCAGCACGGCGCTCTTCACTCATGTTATCCGGCATTATTAATATCATACGATACCCCATTACGGCCGCTGCCATCGCCAGTGCAATGCCGGTATTACCGCTAGTGGCCTCGATAAGAGTATCACCCGGTTTAATATCGCCACGCTTTTGCGCCTGGGTGATCATATTCAGGGCGGGTCGGTCTTTTACTGAACCAGCCGGGTTATTGCCTTCAAGTTTAAGCAATATTGTGTTGCTACTGTTACCAGCTAGCCTCTGTAACTGGACCAGTGGTGTATTGCCAATTGTATCTGCGAGGGTTAAAAATGTTGTTTTATTCATGTGCTTCATTCATTAAAGTAGAGATGCTATATTACATTAAATCTTGCTGATCAGATTAAAATGGATATGATGACAATTTTAAAAACCGCAACTGATGGCAGATTATTCACTCACCTATTCGGTTTCCTGCTTTTATTTAACTCATTTTCGCTTTTTGCCACTGAAAACGAACTGTTTTTTGAAATGCCGATTGTGCTATCAGCCAACCGACTGGAACAACCCGTTTCGAATGCCGCAGTAAGTATATCTATTATTGACCGTGAAACCATCATAGCCTCAGGTGCACGGACCATTCCCGAAGTATTACGATTAGTCCCAGGTATGCAGGTAGGTTATAGCGGCAACGAGCGTGGTGATGAACCTCAATATGTCGTCACCTACCATGGCCACAGTGACCAGTATTCCAGGCAAATGCAGGTACTTATTGATGGCCGCTCTATTTACGAACCCTTTTTTGGCGGCATAAACTGGAAATCGATTCCGGTAAACATCAATGATATCGAACGCATCGAAGTTTCCCGTGGCCCCAACCTGGCCACTTATGGCTCAAACAGTTTCCAGGCGGCAATTAATATTATTACCCGTACCGCAGCTGAAGATCAGGGTTCATTCATACAGACTAACATTGGCAACAATGATATCGCTGATCTCACCTATCGTTATGGTGGGAACAATGGCAAGCTCGATTATCGAATCACTGCAACCACCTTAAACGATGCCGGTCTGGATAGCGCTAATGAATTTGACTACCCCGACGACACGCAAAGCAACAATATTGATTACCGTCTTGATTACCAGCTGGATAATAAAAATACACTATCTTATCAAGGGGGCTATGGCAGAAATCATCAGCAAACAGACGAGCACCATGACTTTATCTTTCCGAACGCGCGTACGGTTGAAAATACGCATTTCTTCCAGTTTATAAAATGGGAAAACGTAATAGATCAGGAAAACACTCTGTTGTTACAATACTATTACAATCTGTCAGACAAAAATTCTTTTACTAAATCAGACACTATAGATATTACCAACCCGTTACCACCTCCTGCGACACTTGATCCAATTACACTGGAGATTGATGGCGATATAAAATCTGAACGGCATAATCTCGAACTTACTCATTTCACCTACCCAAATGAAAGTCTTAAATTAGTATGGGGATTAAGTGCACAAACAGATTTAGTAAAAGCACCGTTCTATCTTGGAAAAGATGATACGGTAAAACATAGTCAATTCCGCGGTTTTGCCAATATAGAATGGTATATAAACCAGAACAATATTGTAAACTTTGGCGCCCTGGCTGAAAAAAATAATTTTACTGCAACCGAGCTGTCACCCCGCTTAGCTTTTATCCATACCATTAATAAGCAGCATAGTATTCGCCTTGGTATCAGCCAGGCGATACGGACCCCTTTTATACTTGAAGCAGAGGCTGATACATCTTACGAAGGCAAGGTAACAATAAACAATTCATACCCCGGTGGCCTTTTCCCAGAAACTCTTTTCAATCAACACTGGCTAGGTGGTATTCCTGGAAATTCAGACTTACAAAATCAAAAAATAATCAGCCGGGAAATCGCCTACTTTGGCAACTTCCTCAATTCTGCATTACTATTTAACGCCAGGCTGTTTCATGATGACATTTGCGATTTTATCGATACACAAGATGAGTCTGTTAGACCTCTTGTCCCTGAGGACAATGTACCAGACGATCCTGATAAAGATTTAGTAAACGAAATACTTGGTAATAATCCCCCCAATACGGTTGACGTATTCCAAAACCGCATTACAAGTAGCACATCCGGTCTGGAACTGGAATTGGACTATCATATCGACCCCACATTAAGGCTTATAGCAAGCGGGGCTATACTCAATATAAGTAGTAATGTAGGCTTCATCTCAGATTCAGCACCGCAACATAGTTTTTCATTTATGACCAGCAAACAATTTAATGAAAAATACAACGGCAGCCTTGCTTATTATTATGTTGATGCTTTCAGCTGGAAAGACTCAACTGGAACTAATGAATACAGCACACTTGATATGCGACTATCCAGAAACATTAAATTTTCTCAGGCAAATGCAAGCCTGTCTGTAGTACTAAAAAACCTGCTAGGTGATTACAGTGACTATCAGGAAAATCCAGAAGCCATTACTGCACCAAAGGTGGTTCATAGCCAACTGGCATATATGGATTTTAGACTGAGTTTTTAATATATATATTTTCTTGATGAACAAGACTGAACAAGGAGTTCTGCAACAAAGCAAGTTAATAAAATTGCTTCATATACTATATCTAATTACATTCTGTTTTTCTCCTACCCTGTACGCTGATACCGCTTTCTTAAAAGCTGACCAGCCGAATATAAAATATACTCAACATCAACATGTCGCCCTGATATATTCAGCTGACAGTACACTGCAATCAGAAATTGCACATAAAATAACACAAGTATTCGTAAACAATAATAAAAAAATACATATTTCTGAAATAACATCACCGGTTTTAAATATAGTTGGCGATAATAAACCTGATCTCATCATTGCTATTGGCATAGACAATATACGAACTACAAACAAATACTTTAACAAAACCAGTAAACTGTTAATTGCAAGTAATCCGGGAGAATACACGCCAGTTATAAAATCTGAAGCTAAAAATACTGTACTGTACATGACACAACCCTATTGCAGACAAATTCATTTCATTAAGCAAATAAACAGTCAGTGGAAGACCTTCAGTTATCTAAGCAGTCAGAACAATCCAGTTGATGATGCATCAATACGAAAGTGTGCAGATAGATACGATATGGCAACATATAAAGTAAATACATCACAAGCAGAACAATTAACTAACGATTTAAAAAATGCATTATCTCATTCCGATTTAATACTAGCGCTTCCAGATAAAACAATATACAACAGTAAAACGGCAAAAAATATTTTACTCACCAGTTACAGAAACAGAAAACCTGTTATCGCTTTTTCTAAAAGTTTTGTTAACGCTGGTGCACTAGCAGCAATTCATAGCAATACTGAACAAATTGCTCAGAGTGTATGTTTACTCATTGAACAATACTATGAGATGGACCTGCAGTTTAAAAAACAAGTCAATTACCCCCAGTCGTTCAATATAAGTATTAACAGGCAAGTTTTCAGGGCGCTGGATCTACCCATACCGGATGTTGAAGAATTAAAACAGGTCCTGGAAAGCTCTGGACCGGACCATACAGGTGGCCTGCAATGAAACGACCCGGAATAAGCAATCA
Source organism: uncultured Gammaproteobacteria bacterium (assembly GCA_963768215.1). Lineage (GTDB taxonomy): Bacteria > Pseudomonadota > Gammaproteobacteria > SZUA-229 > SZUA-229. The sequence continues at coordinate 34,976 of CAVYHW010000025.1, read as the reverse complement.
GATTCTTATTATTGCATTAGCTCCTGCACTTATTGTAGCAACCATTCTGTCTATTCATTATATATGGGACCAGTTCGCTTATGTTTCTGATTCATTGAACAGGGATGGGAAACTTATAGCAAAACAGCTGTCACCGGCAGCTGAGTATGCAGTATATTCCGGCAACCTGGAACTCATCAGGCCATTGGTAAATACCGCCATTAATAACAAATCTGTGCTACGCATACAAATCCTTGATAAAAGTAACAACAACATCCTTGATATATATAACACCGAAAAGCATGCCGAAAAACATAGCGCTTTCTTTCATCTTATTTTTGAAGATGAAAAGCAACTCATATTTGCCGAGCCAATATTTTCTACACCAGTTGCTGTTGATGACTATGACAGGCAATTAGAAAAGGTTGCTACATTTCAAGATGAAAACCAGATCGGTATGGTGCTGGTAACAATAACAACCCAATACGCTACCGAAGAAAAAATAGAACAAATAAAACATGGTACTTTAATTACCCTGCTAGTACTCAGCTTGACCACTATTATTATCATTAAGATAAGTTATGCTGTTACAAGGCCAATCAAGTCACTTACACAAACAGTACAAAAAATTGCTTCCGGGGACCTTGAGACTCGAATAAAAAGTGACGCAACTGGCGAAATCGGCGCCCTACAAGCATGCATTAATCATATGGCAGATGAACTAAAACATTCTCAGTCAGATATGGAAAACCAATTAGATGCATACACACAGGAACTTAAGCAAACCATGGAAGAACTGGAAATAAGAAATGCAGAATTAGATATAACCCGTTCAAAAGCAATTTATGCCAGCAACGCAAAATCAGAGTTTCTGGCAAACATGAGTCATGAAATCAGGACCCCATTAAGCGGCATAATAGGCTTCACCGAACTGCTTCTGGACACCAAACTGGACACCCAACAAGCAGACTATTCGAGCACAATTCAAAAATCAGCTAGAACCCTGCTAGAAATTATTAACGACATCCTGGATTTAGCTAAAATTGAGTCAGGCAAAACCGAAATAAGCGAAAGCGAGTTTAATCTAACTGATCTTATCGAAGACATTATCAACCTGTTAAGCCCTACAGCATTAGAAAAAAATGTAGAACTCTTTTACCGCATTGAAAATAATGTGCCTAACATATTACATTCTGACCCTTTTCGTATTCATCAGATACTTACAAATTTAATTAGCAACGCTATCAAGTTCACTGATGAAGGTTATGTCTACCTGCAGGTAACTACTGACAACCTTAATAAAACCGAAACCAGTATTAAATTTACCGTGTCTGATACAGGTATCGGCATGACAGGTAAAGACAAGGAAAAATTATTTTCAGCCTTCACCCAGGCTGACACAAGCATCACCCGCCGATTTGGCGGTACCGGACTGGGACTGGTTATTTCCAGAAAACTCACCCTGTTAATGAAAGGTGACATTGGCTTTGATAGCACAAAAAATATAGGTTCAAACTTCTGGTTTAGTATTCCAGTAACTTATGTTCCAGAAAAACAGATAACATCAGAACTGAGCAATAAGAAAATTGCTTTTATTGTCAACAACATTATTGCCAGACAAACTTTTAATACACTACTAGACAATTGTGAATGCCAGATAAGCAATTACTCTATTGGCGAGCTAAATAATCTCACAGAAATTGAGCAGGCAAATGATGCTGTTATATTATTCCTTGGACGTAAAGAAATTAATGACAAAGAGATCATTGATAATATTAATACTCTATATTTTTCAAAGCCATCATTACTGATAGCTAGTACACGTTCACACACAGAACTAAGAAGTCTACTACAGGTATTTGATAATGCTGCTTTCACTACAGAAAATATTGAACGCATTAAACAAAAACTGATTAACACTATCAACAAAAATATTTATGATTTAGAAGCATATACAGCCAGCAACAACATCCCCGATACGACTATCGACTGGTCACATATTAAAATTATGGTAGTCGATGATAATGAAGTTAATTTACGTCTCGCAGAAATAATATTACATAAACATAATGTAAACGTTACAACCGCAAGATCAGGTACACAGGCAATTGAATACGCAAACAGGAATTGTTATGACATTATATTTATGGATTTACATATGCCTGGGATAGATGGTTACGAAACCGCAACAAAGATTCGTGAAATCACTCATGGAAAACAGCCTGTCGTTATCGCGGTCACCGCAAACACCCTGCCTCAGGAAGAAGAAAAGGTCATTCAATCCGGAATGAATGGATTTTTAGTCAAACCTGTTAGTGACAGCATTATGCGGAAAGTCATTAATCAATGGAAACAAAAGGGAAACATAAATACCGCTGAACTTAACGACCAGAAAGAGAACACTTCTCATGACCTTGAAAAAACATTTTCGATTGAGCATGCGAAACAGTTCACTGGAAACAATGAAGAACTTGCTTATAAATTATTCAGCATGTTTCGCGCTGAAATGGACGACTATAAGCAGGCAATTTCAGCTGCAGTTAAAGATAATGACCTGATAAAACTGCGAGATCAGGCCCATAAATTACACGGTGCAAGTCGTTGTTGTGGAACCATCGAACTACAACAGAAAAGCAGTCACATCGAAAAGCTGATCGACCAGAAAATAGATTTTGATATCAAAAAAGAAACTGACCTGCTGCTAACTGCCATTAACAAAGTTGTCGACTTCAAAGTAACAGGAAGTGACAGTCAGAAACTATAAAGCATTTTTTACCACAGAGGCACAGAGATCACAGAGGTTTTATTGTTAACTGTGCCTGCGGCGCATAAACAATGAAAGCTTCTCTCTGTGCCTCTGTGGTGAACTATTTTAGTGTTTTGCAGGACTGATGACATTAGTGGACTTTTTTTCCTTTCAACATAGCCAACATCATGGTTTCATCAATTACCCGAACCCCGAGTTTCTCGGCTTTAGTTAACTTCGACCCGGCCTTGTCACCGGCAAGCACATAATCTGTTTTTGCTGAAACACTGCCGGTTACTTTTGCGCCTGCCGCAAGTAATTTATCTTTTGCTTCATCTCGTGACATCGTTGGTAAGGTACCGGTAATCACTACCGTTTTACCAAATAACTCACTAGCTGAAAGCTCATCTGCTATCTGCTTAACATCCTGCACTTGAATACCAGCAGAAAACAACTGGTTGATAACTTCTAAATTATGCTGTTGCTGAAAAAAATTAACGATATGCTGAGCGACCACCGGCCCAATGTCCTGCACTTCAATCAGTTGATCATAAGTTGAGTTTTGTACTGCGAAAAAGGTTTTAAATTCATTAGCTAGATTAATTGCTGTGGTTTCACCGACTTCACGAATACCTAAAGCATAAATAAATCGGGACAGTGGGGGATGCTTGCTATTCTCCAGTGCTTCTACCAGGTTAGCCGCAGACTTGTTGCCCATACGTTCCAGTGACGCCAGCGCTTCTACAGATAACCGGTACAAATCCGCAGCGGTATCTATTATCTTTTCATCAACCAGCTGTTCCACCAGTTTATCGCCAAGACCATCTATATCCATCGCCTTGCGAGAAGCAAAATGTTTAATGGCTTCAGCACGTTGCGCACGGCAATATAACCCGCCTGTACAACGGGCGACAGCTTCACCTTCTATCTGCTCAACCAGTGACTGACAGACAGGACAGTTTGTTAACATTTGTATTTCGGGCAGATGCTGCTTTCTGGACCCCGGAACCACTCGCACAACCTCCGGAATAACATCACCGGCACGTCGCACAATGACCTGGTCACCAACACGAACATCTTTACGGCGTATCTCATCCATATTATGCAAGGTTGCATTGCTCACCGTTACGCCACCGACAAACACCGGCTGCAGACGGGCCACCGGGGTAATGGCGCCAGTACGGCCAACCTGAAAATCAACTTCAAGAATTTTACTAATTTCTTCCTGTGCTGGAAATTTGTGTGCAATGGCCCAACGCGGCGCACGCGAAACAAAACCAAGCCGGTCCTGTAACTCAATAGCATTCACTTTATAAACAATACCATCAATATCATAAGGTAAACTATCACGTCGATTTAAAAGATCTTTGTAATATGACAGGCAGCCATCAATACCATGAATTATTTTTATTTCATTACATACCGGCAAACCAAAACTTTTTAACTGCTGAAGAGTTTTATAGTGCGTAGTTGCCAGTTCTCCATCTTCTACTACACCAATCCCATAACAATATAAACTTAAAGGACGTTTTGCTGTAATAGCAGGATCTAATTGACGCAAAGAACCTGCAGCCGCGTTTCTTGGGTTGGCAAATTCTTTTTCACTATTCTGCCTTGCCTGTTTATTGAGTTCGTCAAAACCGGCTTTAGGCATATAAACCTCACCACGAACCTCTAATACACCTGGAAATTTTTTACCCAATAGTTTCAAAGGCACACTTTGCATGGTGCGAACATTCTGCGTTACGTTTTCTCCCGTAGCACCATCTCCGCGCGTTGCCGCATAAATCAATACACCCTTCTCATAACGCAAACTAATCGCCAGCCCGTCAAGCTTGGGTTCGGCAGCAAACTCAATGATATCTTCACTGTTTAACCTGTCCTGCAGGCGCTGATTAAAGGCAAGTAATTCATCGTCACTAAATACATTATCAAGTGACAACATCGGTTTCTGGTGTTGTATTTGTTCAAATGCCGTTAATGGCCTGGAACCGACACGCTGGGTTGGCGAATCTGATGTAATTAATTCCGGATGCTGTTGTTCCAGTACAACTAGCTTTTTATGCAAACGGTCATATTCCGCATCAGGAAGGTCCGGATCATCTAATACGTAATATTTATAAGAGTGATATCGAAGCTGCTCACGTAATTTTTCGATTTCTTGTTTAACGGTGACGGGCATTTAATGACTCTTTTTTACCACAGAGACACAGAGAGAACAGAGGACACGGAGATTTTTTAGTTTATTTCGCCGCAGGCGTATTAACAATAAAATATTTTTCCTCTGTTCTCTCTGTGTCTCTGTGGTAAAAATTAATGTTTTCAGGTTTCACTGGAAAGCTCAGCTGTTTCGCCATTAATAAAATTACTTACCTGTGCACGGTAATTTTCAGCATCCTGTTGTGTTAATGGTTCACGTTTATGGTTGCATAATCGCGCGTCAAGTAAACCAGCCAACTGGTAACTACGTTGCAACATCTCGGTTAAGTCATCAAGCGGATCATCCCCCGTGATTTGCATAAATACGGTCAAGCCTGATGTTGTTAAATCGTGAATGGTATTTACATCAAAAGAACCGGGCTCTAACATATTGGCAAGACTAAATACATTACGGTGACCTGATTTATAATGGAAAATATTCATTTCACCAAAAGTCAACCCCATCGCCTGTGCCGAGCTATTAATCTGTGAACCAGTTAATTTCTGATTAACCTTAGGGAGAATATATAAAACAATTATATTCGAAGGCGTTCTAGCTGCTTCTTTTGCACTACCCTCTGTTGCTTTATTTTCAATGGAATTATCGTAGAGCCCATCCCATTGCTCGTCATTCTGACCAGTACCTGATGACACATGTAGCGAACTGACTTCATCATCCGCAGTCAGACCTTTACCAGTAATAACTTTGACCTCACCTACACCTTCATCAAAATCATCCAGCTTCGTCGCGGAAAATTCTGGCAGCTCAACGTCCATCTCATCAACTATAGAATTATTACGTCGGCGCCGGCTACGGCCAAGAAGATAAACCACCAGCACAAAGGTTATGCCTACAGCAAGCAAAATCCAGCGTAGAGATTCCATAAATTATGCTCCTACACCTGCCATAGTAGCAGCTTCAGCAACATCAACAGAAACCAGACGAGATACACCTGACTCACGCATGGTAACGCCACTTAAGTGTTCAGACATTTCCATGGTGGTTTTATTATGCGTGATAAAAATAAACTGCACCCGTGAAGACATCTCTTTAACCAGCTGGCAGAAACGGCCTACATTGGCTTCATCTAACGGCGCATCGACCTCATCAAGCATGCAGAATGGCGCCGGGTTCAGTTCGAAGATGGCAAATACCAGGGCCACTGCGGTCAGGGCTTTTTCACCACCCGACATCAAATGGATATTTGAAATACGTTTACCCGGTGGCCTGGCCATAATAGCGACTCCCGTACTCAACAGATCGTCTCCGGTCATTTCAAGGAAAGCAGTTCCGCCACCGAATAAACGTGGGAACATGTCTTTAATACGTGAATTAACATGATCAAATGTTTCCTTAAAGCGGCTGCGCGTTTCCTTGTCGATTTTTGCTATGGCCTGCTCTAATATTTCAAGTGCAGCGGTTACGTCCCTATTCTGCTCGTCCAGGTATTCTTTACGTTGCAACTGTTCTTTATATTCATCAATGGCCGCAAGGTTGATTGGCCCAAGACGTGATATTTTTGCGGCCACCTCGGCAAGTTTTATCTGCCACTGTTTACTGCTTGCCTGTTCATCTAATGTTTCGAGAATATTTTCTATCTCGAAGCCTGTTTCAGCCAGCTGCTCCAGTGCGGTTTTACTACGCACCCTTGTCTCCTGACTGTCGAGACGCATTTTCTCCAGCTGTTCGCGAATAGCTTGTGAAGACTGTTCAAATTCACTGCGCTGCTGTTCCAGCGTACGTAATGTCTGCGTAATACTTTCGACTTTACGGCGTGCTTCCGCTAATGCTTCTTCTGTTCTCAGGCGCTGTTCCAGTAAAACTTTAAGCTCAGCTTCCAGCTGCTCTGTTGGCTGGCTTGAGTGCGACAACAGGGACTCAAGCTCCTGTTTACGCTGTAACTGTATAGTTTGCGCCTGTTCCATTCGCTGGGTGTTATGCAACAGACCACTTAAACGTGTTTTCAAACCTTCAACACGAATAGCCAGTTGATGGGCCTGCTCACGATGCTGTTGCAAACTTGTTTGATGCTGCTGGAGCTGTTGCTGCAAATCATCACGCTGACATTGTAAGTCTTTTCGCTCAGCTTCCATTTTTTCAGCATTTGCCAGTGCTTCATTACGGCGTCTTGTTGCTGCTGTTATGTCTTCTTCAGCGCTTGTAATATGCTTTTGCGTTTCTTCCAGTTCGCTATCCAGGTCTTTGCCGCGACTGGTAATATGCTCATGGCGAGATTGGCGAGCTGTAATCTGTGCTTTTATTTCATTTAAACGAGAATGAATACTGTTTAATGAAACCTGAATCTCTTCACGTTGCTGCTCACTGACCTGTAAACTGCCACGAAATTCAGTTAATTCAGCCGTTACTTTTTCAGCTTCCGCTTCATGCCCGCTCAGGACCTGCTGCAACTCACGAATACTGTTTTCACGGGCCAAGACACCCGTATTTGTGTCCGTTTCACGGCTAATGCGCAACCAGTTTGAAGCCAGCCAGATACCATCTCTGGTAATGACGCTTTCATCAATAGACAGTGAATGGCGCATTTTTAAAGCTTCATCCAGTGTTTCAGTACAATAGATACCATTCAGGAACTGACCCAGCTCAACGCTAGATGAAACATGATTAATCAACATTTGTGCTGATGCGTTGACCGATGTAGCGGATTTTGCAGTTTCTATTAACGATAAGTTACTGTTCTCCAGTGAATTCAGCGCAGAAGAATACGAATCGATATCGTCAACACAGATCGCTTCCAGGGTATCACCCAGTACCGTTTCAACCGCCAGCTCCCAGCCATTTTTCACATCCAGCTGTTCTGCAAAACGTGCATTGTTATTGATGCCATTTTTTTCCAGCCATTGCTGTGCAACTTTGTCCGTTTTACCCAGGGCGGCTTCCTGCAGCGCTTCCAGTGAAGACAAACTGCCCTGGCATTGATGAATGTTGCGACGAGCATTGGCTGACTGCTGCTCAACTGTGACTATTTTTTCACGTGTGTTTTTTATTGTCGCAATGGTTTCGCTTAACTGCTCTTCGTACTCTTCTTTTTCAGCAGTCGATTTATTCAATAGCGTGGTTAAATCAGCGATTTGCTCTTCCAGGTTTTCGCCACGTATGGCCTGTTTTTCAACATCAATTCTTTGCAGACGCTGTTTGTGCTGCTCAACATTACGCTCCAGCTGTTCCATTTTAGAACGCTCAAGCTGTGCTTTCTGGCTTTCCACAGAATAACGCTGATTACTTTCATCCCATGTCTGCTGCCATTTTTGCATGGCCTGTTCGGCCTGTTGAAACTGCTGGCTACTTTCCTGCTCCTGTGATTTTAATGTTTCCAGCTGAGGCTCCTGCTCAAGCAGGTTTTGCTGAAATTCTTCTATGTCCTGTTTGTCTGACTGTATCGCCTGGCTGGTATCGGCCAGTGCGATTTCAATTTGCTCCAGGTCGGTTTGCTGCCGCTTTTGTAAGTCCTGCTGATGTTTGATGTTCTGCTCTTTGGCGGAGATCTCAGCACCCAGACGATAATACTCACCCTGGACGTTATTTAGCGCATCATTAGATTCAGTACTTTGCTGGCGCTGAAATTCGATTTTTGCTTCGGTAGAACGCAGCTCAGCAATCATCTGCTCAAGCGATGTTTCGGTGCTTTGAATTTCCCTGTCACGGCGATCAAGCTCAGCTTTCAGTTCACGCCAGTACAGTGTCAAATGTTCGGCTTTAAATTCACGTTCCTGCTGTTTTAATTCTTTATAACGTTCCGCACTGCGGCTCTGGCGTTGCAATCTCGCCAGTTGTTTCTCAATCTCTTCGCGTAAATCTGAAAGACGCTCGAGGTTCTCGCGGGTATGGCGGATCCTTGTCTCAGTTTCACGGCGGCGTTCCTTGTACTTGGAGATTCCTGCCGCTTCTTCAAGAAAGGTGCGTAACTCTTCAGGTTTGGCTTCAATTAAACGGGAAATCATACCCTGCTCAATAATGGCGTAACTGCGTGGCCCCAACCCTGTTCCCAGGAAAAGGTCGGCAACGTCACGTCTGCGGCATCGCGCGCCGTTCAAACTGTATTTTGACTGCCCGTCTCTCGTTACCAGGCGTTTAACAGAGATTTCAGCATAATTGGCGTACTGGCCGCCCAGCTTGCCTTCACTGTTATCAAAAATCAGCTCGACCGAGGCCATATCAATCGGCTTTCTGGCAGATGAGCCATTAAAAATAACATCATCCATGGAGGCGCCACGCAGATGTTTAGCTGATGACTCTCCCATTACCCAGCGCACGGCGTCAATAGTATTGGATTTTCCACAGCCGTTGGGACCTACAATACCTGTTAAATTACTGGGTAAATTAATTGTAGTTGGGTCAACAAAGGACTTAAAACCAGCGAGTTTAATCTTGCTTAAACGCATTCTATATTACTTATTTAACTTGATTCGGATTTGACTTGATTCGGGTTGGTGTATTTATAACAATTTGGCGTAGTTTACATGAGTAGCCGGGCAATTTAAGTGTCTATTGAACATCTTTTTCAGGATTTTTTTCCTGCCTTTATTACTTGTTTAAATAGCGATTGTAAGCTGCTGAATTAATTAAAACACAAATATCACGCAATACTAATATTAGTTATCGACAATATAAATTATCTGGTTTTTTTCTGTATAATGCCGCCTATATTTTCATCGAGTATTTATTTCAAGATCTGCCATGACAACCAAACCCTGCAAAGAACTGGAAATTTTTGACAATCCCGCACCCGAACGTGATTACACCATTCGTATTCGATTGCCCGAATTTACCTGTTTATGCCCCAAAACCGGGCAGCCGGATTTCGCTACCCTGCACCTGGAATATGTCCCGGAAAAAAGCTGTATTGAACTTAAGGCGCTGAAACTTTATATCTGGTCTTTTCGTGATGAGGGCGCTTTTCATGAAGCCGTTACCAATGAGATTTTATCCGACCTGGTTAAAGCCTGCGAGCCCCGTTTTATGCGCCTGACAGCAGAATTTAATGTTCGTGGCGGGGTCTATACTACCGTGGTTGCTGAGCATAAAAGACCTGACTGGATCGCATCGACCGTAGTTTCTCTGCCCTAGACAAACTAATCGTGTCCAATCCGATCTTTCTGGGCATTGATATCGGCACCTCAGGTATTCGAGCAAGCTGTATTGATGAAGCTGAACAGGAGCTTGTTAAACATCACATCGCGTTTAAAAGCAGCCAGCCAGTTCAGGGTAAAAATGAACAGAATGCAAACCTCTGGTTACAGCGTCTCGATAGTTTAATCATCGAGGTAAGTAGACAGTTACAGCAACTGGACCAGAAATACCGTATCAGTGCAATTTCAATTGATGGTACATCAGGCACGCTGATTGCCTGCAAAAAGGACGGTACCGCACTCTCTCCTGCATTAATGTACAACGATCAGCAAAGCCAGAAACAGGCTGAAATTATCAGCCGTTTTGCACCCGCCGAAAGCGCCGTGCATGGCGCTAGCTCTTCACTGGCAAAGGCGCTTTTTCTGCTGGAAAAATACCCGAATACTGAAATCTTCTGCTTTCAGGCTGACTGGCTGGCCGCATCACTCACTGGACGTTACGGCATTAGTGACGAGAACAACTGCTTGAAGCTGGGTTACGATAGTATAATCCGGCAGTGGCCAGGCTGGTTACAGAATAACAATGAAGACGCCGTTGTCCCGGAAGAGCTGCTACCGCATGTGGTAACCCCCGGTTCTGTCATTGCCAAAATAAAACCGGCCTTAATTGAAAAATACCGACTGGCTGCCGACTGTGTTGTCGTCGCCGGTACCACAGACAGTAATGCTGCCGTGCTGGCGACAGGCGCCAATCAGCTCGGTGATGCCGTCACCTCACTTGGCAGCACGCTGGTTATCAAAGTATTTTCAGATAAACCCATTTTTGAACCAAAATACGGTATTTATAGCCATCGTATAAACAATCACTGGTTAGTCGGCGGCGCCTCTAATTCAGGTGGATGCGTTATATTACAGCACTTTACGCAAGCACAAATTGACCAGATGACAGCACAACTTAGGCCTGAACAGGCAACAGGATACAATTATTACCCGCTACCCGATACCGGTGAACGCTTTCCTGTGAATGACAGCAACAAACAAAGCAGGATAACTCCACGCCCTTCATCCGATGTAGAATTTTTTCAGGCCCTGCTTGAAGGTATAGCAAATATAGAAGCTGAAGGTTATAACAAACTCAAGGAACTTGGCGCGACGTTTCCGCAAAGAATATTTACTACGGGTGGTGGCAATAAAAACCCGGCCTGGAATAAAATACGTGAACGCACGATGGGAGTAAAGATTTTATCGGCAGCTCATAGTGAAGCCTGTTATGGTAGTGCACTGCTGGCTAAACAGGGATTTATTAATAGTTATTAGTTGTAAGTTGTGGGTTTTTAGTTTTTAGAAATTTGTTTTCAACTTATAACTAATAACTAATAACTAATAACTAATAACTAATAACTAACAACTAATAACTAATAACTAACAACTAACAACTATTTTAATTATGGTTTCATTTATAAAAGGTTTTCTCGATTGTTTCAGCGGCTTCGGTTTAATATTAAAACCCGGCATTAAACGTTTTGTACTCATTCCCTTTATGATAAACCTTGCCCTGTTTTCAGTTGCAACAAAACTGTTAAGTGATCAACTGGATACCTGGTTAGGAAAATTATTACCGACCTGGTTAAGCTGGCTTGAATGGTTGATATGGCCATTGTTTGCAATAGCCATGTTTCTTATCGTATTCTACTCCTTTACCGTAATAGCCAATTTAATTGCGGCGCCCTTTAACAGTTTATTATCTGCAAAAATCGAAGCCATGCTTACCGGTCAAAAACCTATGGACATTAATTCTGATCGTTTCATTAAATTAATGTTTCGTACAACAAAATCAGAAATCCAGAAAATCCTGTATGCCATAAAATGGTTCATTCCACTTATCATCATCACAATAATACCAGCTGTTAATATAGTGTCACCTTTCCTCTGGATTCTTTTTGCAGTCTGGTTTTTCGCACTGGAATACAATGACTATCCACTGGCAAACCGTGGCCAGTTTTTCGAAGAAATAAAATCATATAACCGAAAAAACCGAATGCGCTCGCTTGGCCTCGGTAGCGCAGTTTTTATATTAACCAGTATCCCGGTGGTGAACTTTTTTGCTATGCCAGTAGCCGTTGCGGGTGCAACGAAGTTGATAACCAGAGTCGATAACCAGAGTCGATAACTATGGAAAACAATGGTATAGGTTAATGGAAAATCGAATCACAGAATTAGAAATTCGTTTAACGCACCTGGAAGACACTATTGAAGTGTTGAATAAAACCATCATCCAGCAGCATGGTGATATTGATTCACTGCAATTACAGGTTTCATTACTTGAGAAAAAAATAAAAGCAGCACAGTCATCACCAGTGGCGCATGAAAGTGAAGAAACCCCACCACCGCATTATTAAAAACAATTTCACCGCAGAGGCGCTGGGTAGCGGAATAATTAGCTGGCGCTTAAAAACTACAGAACGGAAATAATGAATAAAATAAAGAAGATGTGTTGATAAAAATACTCAAAATTTATTATGTTATAAAATAATGAATTTTGTCTCTACCTTCCACCACCTCTAACATTACGCAAATTAATGGTTTCCGCGACGTTTTCTGCATGTTCTGTAACATCCTTTAGAGAGCCGGTTTTTTTGCATTCCATAATTGAATTAGCTAATTCGCCTTTTTGAATAACGTAGCGATACCAGTTATCTCCCGGCATACCTTCCGGGGCGGTGGTCTTTTCAACGACTATCACCTGATATTTATTTTCGTTATATTTATTTTCGTTTGTTTCATGATGCATATTTAATTCCTCACTAGCTTGCAGTACACTATTATTTCCTGAACACCAGCCCCAGCATAACAACATCTTCATCTTTCTCATAGAGATTATAATAACGCTTACCGCTGACAGTAATGCCGAATGTTTTTGAAATATCCAGCACGATGCCGACTTCAGGAAAATAGGCGGCAATATAGTCGTCGTTATCCCAGTTATAACCAAGCGCTACCCCGAGCATTAAATAAAACGATATACCCCCGTTAAAGGCATAACCGCCACCTAAATCCAGTGTTGTTCCGTTTCCATTTGACTCTGATTTCATGTGGCTAAGTTTTACATAACCAGCCTTATTATCTTTGAGTGACAGCATACCAATAGAGGTTATATCCAGATCGTTTTTGTCCGTTGACTTATTGTGTTCGAGAATTAGATAGTATTTATCATCCACTGCCGCAGCAGTAACATCTGAATGCAAGGAGATAAATAACAAGATAGGGGCCACTAACAGGATATATCGGCGGTTTCTACTGAAAATCAGTTGAAGCTTGCTCAATAGCATTGCATTATGTTTCTGTTGTTATGGAAACGTTAAGAATCTGTAAACGGATTAGCACTACTGATCATTGCTTAACCCACATCGACTGCATTAACTCTTCAATAACAACTCCAATAACAACTTCTGATTAGAGCACTAATGAATGAGGAATGATGACGGCTGATATATCATGGTCACATTAAAGAAATGACTATCTTGTTTGTATTCTTTAAATACCTCATTTAGCATTGAGGTACACCTACTATAGTCCTTTATGACGGAAAATATAAGGTGTAGCTCATAACTAAATGGCCTGAAGCTTGTACGTCGGAAGGATAATACCCGACTATTTTAGTCAGGTATTATCTAATATATGGATTGATAACAGGATTGTAAGTGTTATTTAAACTTTTAAAATTCAAAACACCTACAATGGTAATAAGCTTTAACAATACGTTGCCCGGAATATTACTACGCTGCACATTGCAAACCCTGTAAACCTGGTCGTTGAAGGTCCGATGTTAACCACATTTGCTCTGTGTCTCAGCGCCTCTGCGGTAAATAAAATCAGCTTCTACAAAGCACCACGGCGTTTATCATTTTCCAGTTCATCTTCTGGCAAGATACGTTCCTGGCTTACACGCCACTGGCCATCTTCTTCTTTTTGAATAATGAATTCAATACCGCTGGTATTACTACTGCCATCGCTGCCCTCAACGGTTTCCAGCGATTTGAACATGACCCGATCAGGTGTTTCTGCAAGGACATTTAAGCCTTGATAACTGATTTTTTTAAGCAGCTTGTTTTCAAACTCATGCTCACACTGTTTGTACCAGTCTTCATAAGTAATAACTTCAAAACCTGGTACGCCATAAACACTAACGTCTTTTGAAATCAGATTCATATGTGCATTCAGGTCAAGATTGTTTGCTGTTTCTGCCATTACGGCTAAAAATTCTAGTGGGTTCATATTTTTACATTTTAACGTATCAAAAAATCTTTTAACCACAGAGACACTGAGGGCACAGAGGTATACGTTTTATAAATATTCTTTCTCTGTGTACTCTGTGTCTCTGTGGTAAGAATTGTTTTTCATTAATGTTCTTTGCCGTTAGACCAGGCATGTAGTTACTCATTGACATTCACCTACAGAACTGGAGCGGCAGCGTTTGTAGTCTGACCAGATGGTATCTCCCAAAATCGCTCCGATGAAAATAGATTCTTCAATTTCTGCCTCTCTGAAAGACGCTTTTGTCAAAATTGCCTGTGTAAAGTCAGCATCTCGACAATCTGATTCATCCAGTATTGCTTTAGTTAAATCAGCATTTTTAAAACTGGTCTGGTGCAATTGTGCTTCACGCAGCACCGATTGCTTCAATTCCGAATGATTAAAATTTGCACGATTCAAATTACTACGCTCAAACGTTGTTTTATTTAACCTGGCTCTGATAAAAATGGCTGATTCAAGTTTGGCATCATAAAAATTAGCATTATCAGCCTTTACCCCGGTGAAATCGGCATTTTTAAGTTTTGACCGACTCAGGCGACTCCCCTCAAGCACTGCATCTTTAAAGCTTGCACCCTGCGCTTTAACTGCAACCAGGCGTGCATTGCTCATTCTGGCGCCATCAAAGCGTGTATTCTCAAGCTTCGCAAAATTTAAATCCGCATTTTCTAATATTGCCCCTGAAAAATCAGCATTATCAAACTGCCCAGCAGTCAAAACAGCATTTGATAAGTCCTTATTTTTTAAGTCTATTCCAGTGAAATCGCAATTTGCCCAGTTCACTTCTGGTCCTGCCTCATCTTCACAGGAGGAAAAAGCTGGATTGATTCCAAAAATATTAAAAAACACCAAAAATAAACTTTTAAACAGCTTTTTTGACATGTTTTTCCTCATATATTGACTAGAATTCTTTATGTTATTTTTTTGGTAAGGGTTTTCGAGAATTTTACAGCGATTTGACTCTGGAATGTTAGCTATTAAATACACACGTACTTACTATTTACCATCGTTCATTTCTATCTCTCTTTCCTTAATGTGTGCATTGAGCACTACATGCGTGCGTGCAGAAAAAGACGAACCGTATCGCCATGAACCGATAGCACCTATCCCAGAGGTTATTGAAGTTGATCAGGCCAGGGTTCGCCTGGGGGAAAAGCTATTTTTTGATACACGTTTATCTGCAAACAACACCATCTCATGTGCAAGCTGCCACCAGCTAGACAGCGGTGGTGATGACAATATTGCTATGGGCATTTTAATATCAGCCGATCAGTACGTCCATAATACCCCAAGTATTTTTAATGCGTTATATAATTTCAGGCAAAACTGGGATGGCTCCGCTGAAACACTTCATCAGCAAATTGATATGGCAGTGGAAAGTCGCCATAAATTAAATAATAAATGGGTCATTATTATTAATAGACTGGCCATGGATAATGAATTCAAAAATAATTTTGATACAAGCTACCCAGGCGGCATAACAAAAGAAAACATCATTGATGCCATTGTCGAATTTGAAAAAACACTAGTCACGCCAAATTCACGTTTTGATCGATATCTTAGAAATGAAGATAAAAGCCTGACTAAAGAGGAAATTAAAGGTTATCTCCTGTTTAAAGAATTAGGCTGTATTTCCTGCCACCAGGGGATAAATATTGGTGGTAATCTTTTCCAGAAGTTTGGTCTGTTTTACGATTATATTTCTGAACGAGGTGATATTAAAAAACCGGATTATGGAAAATTTAATAACAGTAATCGTGAAATGGACAAATTTGTTTTCAAAGTTCCTTCCTTAAGAAATGTTGCTGCTACTGCTCCATATTTACATGATGGCAGCGCAGAAACTATTGAAGATGCCATTGGCATTATGGGAATAACACAAATCGGAAGAATATTAACAAAGAATGAGATAGCTTTGATTAAGTCATTTTTAAATACACTAACCGGTGAATACAACAGCAAACGACTGGATGCGGAAATATGAAAAAAGGAAATCTAAATTACTGGTTTGGATTTACTCTACTGATAGCAGTAATAAGCTTCTTTTTTTATAAAAGTATTTATAGTGATATACCCCTTAATGAAACACTTTTTACTATTGAAGACATACAGGACCTACAGGTCCAGCTTCACCGTGATCTATTACGTTATAGAAGTAATCAAATTCAAGGTTACGATGTACTCAATAAAACGCTGTTAACTCTTAAAGAAAAAGCATCACATTTAAACAATACAAATGCTGTAAATGAAGAAATCATTGTTGTTCCAATTAATAGCCTGGAAAAACTGATCAGGAATGAATCACAGATAGTTGAAGACTTTAAAACACACCATTCGATACTGCAAAACTCTTTGTCTTATATATTCAATATAAGCAAAGATATTTATTCAGAAAAACCTAAAACCCAGTCAAAACAAAAACAGCAAATAATTGCCGAGTTAATTACACTGATTTTAGAGTACAACAAAAAACCTGAAAATAATATTGCGAATGAGATATACCCATTAATTGACAGTCTCAATATGGATTCCGACACAGACACTAATGCATTAATTAATCATAGTTTGATAATTATTGAACACCTGCCAGAGATCGATAAAATCCTGACCTGGTTTAATTCACTCAGTGTTGAAAACCAGATTATTCTGTTAAAAAACACTGTTAGTGATTTAAGAAAAAAACAGACTAATGATACAAAAACATTTAATATATTGCTGTTCTTATGCACGATCTATCTCATTTTTTATATCCTGTATATTTTCATTACTCTGCAAAAGAACAAGGATGAATTATCAAATAGTAATACCAGGTTAAACAACGAAATTAACCTTAGACAAAAGACTGAACATGCGCTTTATCAATTAGTTAATATTGATAAAGACAGCAATAACAATGAAGACAGAATACTTTTCTTACTAAATGCTTTATGCAATGCACTTAATGTTGAATATGCATATATCAGCAAAGTTAACTCCACCGGAGATAACGCTGAAATACTCGGAGTAGTTGAACATGGAATGTTCAGTTGTAATATTGCATGTAACACAGCAGATACACCTTGTGAAGATGTGCTTAGACACGGGCGCCTGATACACAATAGTAATTTATCCGAATATTATCCCCATAGCAACAGCGGTGTTTTAAAAAATGCTGTAAGTTATATTGGAATGACTCTTGTCAACAAAAAGAAAAACATAATTGGAATACTGGCCATCGCGAGCGATTTCCCAATCACGGATACCAACCTGGCAGAAAACATATTAACTATTTCAACATCACGTGCAATTATTGAGCTTGAAAATCAAATAGAGATAAATAATAGTAAACGCTATCAACAGGGGCTTGCACTCATAGATGACTGGATTGCGCGTTTAATAACCGAGGGTTATGATAAAGACGCATTCTTTAAAAACATCTGCCATGCAGCACAGGAAATAACAAATGCGCAACTGGCAACTTTCCCTGTACTAAACGAAAACAGAAAAACCTACAGCTTCCTGTCATCAAGCGGATTACAGTCTACAAATTTAGAAGACTTAACTTTTGATATCAACGATGGCGGTATGTATGCATGGACAATATTAAATAATAAAAACCTGGTGATAGATGACGTATCATCTGATCAACGTACAATAGAGCAACTACCTAATCAACATGGCGTTAAATCAGCACTGCTTACACCTGTAACTTTAAAAGATAAATCTTATGGCGCCATAGCCGTTTTTAGAACGTATGATGATTTTGATAAAATTGATGAGCAATTAATGACGCAATTTGGCCAAAGTGTTCAAATGGCCATCATCAACATGCAACTGGTAAGTGATATAAGAACAGAACGCGAACGTGCAGAAGTTACACTTCATTCAATCGGCGATGCAGTCATTACCACAAATAGTAATGGAAAGATCGAATACATGAATAATGTAGCTGAATCGTTAACTTCATGGTCATTTCTTGATGCCAAAAATAAAGACGTACAGGATGTTTTTAGAATTGAAGATATGGAGACCGGCGAACCGATACATGATGCAGTGGTTTCATGCATAGATGATGGTGTAGCGATAGATAAAAGTATTTTAATACTGGTTAATAAGGAAAACGCCAAGAAAGATATTGAGAGTTCTATATCGCCAATTCTGAATACTTCTGGAATTGCAGAAGGTGTCGTTATTGTTTTCCATGATGAAACACAACGCAGACAGCTTGAAAACACAATTAAATATCAGGCATCACATGACCCGCTCACCGATTTATTCAACAGGGGAGCTTTCGATATTGAGCTATCCGATCACGTATTTGAAGCAGTTGACAATAGTAAAACCCATATATTATGTTATCTTGATCTGGATAGATTCAAACTTATTAATGACACTGCAGGCCACAGCGCCGGAGACCAGTGCCTGATCCAGGTAACGTCTCTAATTCAATCATGTATACGTAGCGGCGATATACTGGGCCGTCTGGGCGGTGATGAATTTGGTTTAATCTTAAAACATTGCTCACAGGATGTAGCCTTAAAGATCACAAATAATATTGTAAAAATGATAGCCGAGATGCAGTTCACCTGGGACGGGTGCGATTACAGTCTTGGTGTCAGCATTGGCATAACCCCGCTGGATACAAGCACCCTAAACGCAACAGAAGCTATTAGAAAAGCCGATCTGGCATGTTATACAGCTAAAGACCAGGGCAAAAGTCAGACTTATTTATATCAAGAGCAGGACAGTGAACTTATTCGTCGTCAGGAAGAAACTTACTGGGCCACGCGTATAACCGAAGCCATAGAAAAAAACCGTTTGCAGCTATATGCTCAACCTATCGTTTCATTAAAAAATAAATCGCCACAATATAACCATGTGGAGATTCTGGTTCGCCTGCTTGATGAAAACAATAATATGATTACGCCAGATGCATTTGTCCCCGCTGCGGAACGTTATAATCTTGCACATCTAATCGATAGAAAAGTAATTTTTGAAGTATTTTCTTTTATTCATAAATATTCAGATAAAGATGAAAATAATACGCTCTACTCAATTAATTTATCTGGAAACACACTAGGTGATAAAGATATCTTTGAATACATAAATAACACAGCTGAAGAATATGGAATTGATGAAAGACAAATATGTTTTGAAATCACTGAAACCGCCGCGATAAAGAAATTACAAAAAGCAAAACATTTCATCAAGGAGCTAAAATCTCGCGGCTATAAATTTGCATTAGATGATTTTGGAAGCGGGCTGTCTTCTTTCCAGTATTTAAAAACCCTCTCCGTCGATTACCTGAAAATCGATGGCAGCTTTGTCGCTGACATGGTCAACAATAACATCGACCATGCGATGGTTGCCGCTATTAATGAGGTCGGCCATATTATGGGAATCGAAACGATTGCTGAATACGTAGAAAACGACCAGATTGTTAAAAAACTGCAGGACCTTAATGTTGATTATGTACAGGGATATGGCATTCAACAACCCGGGCCAATAAAGGAAATTCTGCCATTCACTAATGAAAACTCACCAGCGCTTAAGATTATTAACAATAAAACGTGATGGATTCAAATAATCCAGTACTCTTTTAGATACTGGCGTTGGCCCGCCGTCTATTTGTGCAGCAACAATTTCCGCACAAAGAAAACTGCTGGTAAAACCACGTGAACCATGTGCTGCTGAAATATATAGACCTTTTAGATAATGAGCACCCTGGTAGAGTTTATTGACCTTACCATGACATATATCAGCATATTCTTTGTTAAAAAATTCTTCATCCGGTATGGCACCAACAATTGGCGCCCTGTCTTTTGACATTGTACGAAACCCAACCCAGGCAGAACTATAGTCATCTTCAGTAAACATATCGGGATAAACATTATTAAGTGATTCGAATAGTTTTCTACTATCATTTTGGTTAATGGACAACTCATTACTGTCCCTTGTATAGGTCGCACCAAGATAGTGTTTACTGTTAATCGCAGACGTAACATGAACAGCGGCATTAATTGTTTTATTAATTTGATGTGATACCGAGTTTGCATTTAATTCAACGACCTGTCCACGTATGGCTTCAACAGGAAATTTCAGAGGCAACCCTAACTGGTTAATACCCGTACCATTGGCAATAATCAATATTTCAGTCTCATTAATTAATTGAGAACCATGTAAACACTGCCATTTTTTTTTGTCATAAATTACCTTGGTAACCTCAGCATTGATTATATTTAATTTTTTTCCACATTCACTTTTTAAAATCTTACATAAAACAGCTGGCAGCACGACACCCGCAGACGGAAAATCAACCGTCACCTGCTCACCATGCAGATCGTCAGCTATAGAAATATAATCACTATTAAACTGGAATTTTTCTAATATTTGCGTGATTCTTTTCTTGTCCATTAACTGTAGCAAACCTTCACCAAACCAGAAACGCTGTATATTGCGTTGCTGTAACGTTTTAAATACATGCAATGTATAATTATAAGCAGCGGTGTAAAATTCTGTATCCACATCATTATTAATTGATAAACGCGGGTACACGATTGGCGCCGGGTTAGAACTGGCTTCTTTTATCGCATCGCCATGTTTATCAATAATCGTAACTTCCCAGCCTCGTTTCACTAAACTGTATGCAAGACTCAAACCTGCTATACCCGCTCCGATAATTGTTGCTCTTTGTTCAGAAACCTGTTTTTTAGATGGTGGTTCAAACCAGGGCTTGTCCTTAAATTTCAGGGAGGTCGGCTTAATGTTAGTTAATTCAGCTCGAAGAACTTCACGTTTTTTGCCGCAACCGCTTACCTTGCTTACGGTAAAACCAGCTGCTTGCATATTTCGTTTTACAAACCCGGCAGAAGTATAGGTACTGCATGTTGTGCCCGGATGGCTATTCTGGGCCAGTTTTTCAATTAATTGCTGTGACCACATATCTGGATTTTTAGCAGGTGAAAACCCATCCAGATACCAGGCATCAACGTTAAAGCTTTCCTCTTTCAGGGCATTATAAACATCCATAAAGATGTAATGAATAACAACTCGATTATCAAATAAATGGCGACTATGCACTCCTTCAATAGCTGGAGGATAATTAGCTATCAATTCATCATAATAATTGTTTAATTCTGGATAGCGTGAAGCAAGCCCGGTAATGGTATCGGGTGATAAAGGATATTTCTCTATCGCGATGTAGTGCAAACGTTTTACCTGTTGACTGTCTGCAAGATAATTTAACCATTCACGTATCGTCAGAATGCAGTTCAGACCGCTGCCAAATCCAAGTTCGGCGATAACAAAATTACCGTTATTTTCCCATCGTTGTGGTAAACCATTATTTTTAAAAAACACATGAGAAAACTCACTTTCACCTGCAACCTCTTCGTTTTCATTTGATGAATAATATATATCATCAAATATTTCGCTATAAGGCTGTCCATTGCGCCAGGTAAAATTCGTATACTGCATAGTAGCTAGGGCCTGTTAACACTATTTGAACCGTTACTGTTGCCCCTGCCAAATTGCGAGCTTGGGCGCCAATCAAGGCACGAGGAGTGTGATTTGGCCCATCCACATATATTATGGCCAAATGAGCAACGAGTAACGCAGAGTGGCGCCCAGATTCGCAATTTGGCAGGGGCAACCCAAAGGGCCGGGTCCATTTTCCCGCTTAACTTCGTTATCAGTCGTTTATTTAACATAGCTAAACTGCTCTCCTTCTGCCTTGTTAAGCAAACCAATAAATAACAAACATGGGGCTCCCGGCAGTAATGATTCAAATAGTGTTAACAGGCCCTAAGAAAAGGTAAAATAAGTTACCAATTTTAAGCCCATCACCAGATTATGCAATTTAACGATAAAACCATTTTAATTACCGGTGCCAGTGACGGCATAGGCAAAGCAACAGCAATAGAATGCGCCAGACAGGGCGCAACTGTAATTATCCATGGAAAAACACAGCCTAAACTTGAGGCCCTGTATGACGAAATAGTTAACGCCGGATATCCTGAGCCAGTTATTTATCCTCTTGATTTTGAAAAAATGACGGCAGAAGACTGTGACACGCTGAACACTTCCATCGATAAAGAATTCGGCAAACTGGATGCTTTATTCAATAACGCAGGCTGGTTAGGCGCCTCCTCCCCTGTCCAGCAATTTGACATAAATCTCTGGCACCAGGTGATGCAAATTAATCTGAACGCCACATTTATGTTGACACAGGCGTGTATTCCCTTACTCAACCATGACGGTAATAGCTCAATCGTCTTCAACCTGGATGATAAAAGCTCTGCCTACTGGGGGGCATACGGCGTATCCAAGGCCGGCTTAACTGCTTTCATGAAAATACTGGCCGATGAACTTGAAGCCACATCAATTAATGTTTCCGGATTAATGCCCGGTATTGTTAAAACAGCCATGAGAACACGCGCTTTCCCAGGTGAAGATACAACAGGCCTGACCAAAGCTGATGAAGTTGCAAAAGCTGCTGCTTATTTACTGAGTGAAACAAGCAGGACGGTCAATGGTGAGTTATCACATGGAAAGATTTTTCATCTTTATGAGTTATGATCAACTATTTTCTTCCTTTGCTTTCTCAAAGATCGGCCTGACCACAAGCAGAAAATACGCGGTTGCAATGCCTGATGCACCGAATACCATACACATCACCATAATCTGATACCTGACGGCAATAAGTGGTGACACGCCAGACAGAATTTGTCCTGTCATCATGCCTGGCAGGGAAACAAGGCCGACTGCGAACAGAGAATTGATCACCGGAATAAGGGAAGACTGTAGCGCTATTTTTCGAGCCGCATCATAAGACACATCCCTGCCTATTTCTGCATTTAAGCGTTCAGCAGCAAGACTGACACTATTCATCGTGTTCGCAAAAATCATTCCTGCAATAGGAATCATTGACTGTGGTGAATACCACGGATCAAGCACTAATACCGCCTGGGTAATCAACAGCAGG
This sequence comes from uncultured Gammaproteobacteria bacterium, assembly GCA_963768215.1. Taxonomy (GTDB): domain Bacteria; phylum Pseudomonadota; class Gammaproteobacteria; order SZUA-229; family SZUA-229. The sequence goes on along the minus strand of CAVYHW010000025.1, from coordinate 11,691 downwards.
GTAAATCCACCACCAAGCGTTATGGACACAAGAGCATGTTTAAATAACTCAGACCTTCTATAAGTGACTGTCCCCAGTGCGATCCAGCTCGACGAAAAAACCATGATCGCCAGAATAACAAGAACGATACCGGCACTGTCCGACTCGAAAATATAAGTCAGGAAATAACCTATCAGCAGCAGCTGTACCAGCATCCGAGAAACTGCATAAAGTGCATTCGTTGAATTAAGCGACCACTTAAAAAGAATAAAAATTGTTATCAATACTGGAACAAAGGCAAGTGATAAATTAAATAACGGTATTGTTTGAATTGAATGATTCATAGTTATTTATTAGTCCACAGATGAACACAGATGAACACAGATAAAAAGCTTTTTATTTTTAAATATTTTTTTGCGCTTCGCATTATAGGTAGCCAATATAACCAACTAAATAAATTGCAGTCGTGAATTTCTCAAAGAATGAAAAGCAAAAAAAGTATTTGTTTTTATCTGTGTTCATCTGCGTTCATCTGTGGACATTAATCCATTAAAATAACTTCTATTCCCTGCTCACGTAATTGGTCTGCCCGTTTATCAATATAACGCTGGAAATTACTTTGTGTTTTATAAGCGCCAGAGGCAACATATTCCATTGCTGACTGCGTATGAAAAGCCTTTAGGTAGGCATCGGTCCTGAATACTTCCTCACCGCCATTAAAAAATATAAGGCTTGGGGCATATTTTACATCCAGTTGTCTGGCCCAGTCTCTGACCTTCATTTTTTTACCGGATGGCGTCGTTATGGTCTGGTTCGACCACATATCTATCACAGCGACGTTAAACTGTGACAATAAATCCAAGCTCTCTTTCCGCTTTAACATATCAAGGTGCAGCTCATCACAGGCTTTACATTTTCTCTGTTCAAACATTACCAGCAGAGGTTTTTCCTGGCCGCTTAAATCAGTAATCGATCTGACACTGTTAATCTCATCATGCAAAAGGCCGCTTGTGGGCTGAGGATCAACTTTCGCCATATAGTCCTGATAACTGGTGTCCGCTTCCTGTTTTTTACCAATATAGTCCAGCAGCGCGCTAAATTTTTCAGGAGGATAATAACCATTTGCACGAAAAACTATTTTTTTGTCCTCACTGAAAAACAACAAGGTCGGTGTGTACTGCACTTTCAAAGCTTCAGCAAATTCTTTTTCCGTATAGCTTTTCTCGCCTACAGTTACCTCCTTATCACCCCAGAGATTAATGGACACCACATCAAAATATTGCTGTGTTTTATCGGATATTTCGCGCTGAGAAAAGTTATCTTCCATTAACTTTTTACAATAGGGACAGCCGTCCTGATAATAATAAACCATCAAACGTTTATTATTGTCAGCCGCTTCTTCAATATCTTCGAACAAGTCCAGGAAAGAGACTTTAAACCAATCAGGCTGTTCTTTGTGCCCGGGGTTTACCATGCCTGCCTCTAACTCACCTTCTGATTTTGCAAGCACCTGTTGTGAATTAACTAGACAAACAGCTAACAGTATTAATACAATTTTTAGTGAATATAGATTTTTCATGGAAAAGCCCACCTCTTGTTAATAAGTAGCCTGTCATTGCGAGGTACGAAGCAATCTTTGAGTTATCGAGTCAACAATAGTAGATTGCTTCGTACCTCGCAATGACGAGTTATCACATATTTACTTTTGCCTGCTTTTTGTTGTAGATTTTTTTGATTGTACTGAATTCCTTTCCTTTCTCAAATCATTCTTATGCTTTTGACCAGTACGAGAGCGAGAAGTTTTCGAGGTTTTAGTCCCTTGATGACTACCGTATAATTGCTTTTTGATTGATAAATTCTTTGCTTTATTACTTCTTTGCCTGGCCATCTCATCACGCGACTCCGGCCATTCAAGTTTCACAAACTCAAACAGGGCTTTTATTTCATCCAGTGTTAATTCCCTTTTTTTGCCCAGTTTTAAATCACGCGGTAATACAAGGTTGCCATAACGCACACGAGTTAAGCGGCTGACCCTTACATCCTGCGACTGCCACAGGCGTCGGACTTCCCGGTTTTTTCCTTCTTTTAAAATCACATGATACCAGTGGTTTGCTCCCTGCCCGCCAGCATCTATTATCTGCTCAAACTTCATAAAACCATCTTCAAGTTCAACGCCTTTTAATAGAGACCTGATGGTGTCACTGGTGACTTCACCGTTTACTCGCACCGCATACTCACGTTCAAGTTCACTCGATGGATGCATTAAATGGTTCGCCAGTTCGCCGTAATTAGTAAACAGCAATAAACCGCTGGAATTAATATCCAGGCGACCTACGCTAATCCAGCGCCCGTCTTTTAGCGTACCGATACTGTCGAAAACAGTCCTACGGCCCTGCTCATCCTTTTGGGTACAAATTTCACCTTCGGGTTTATTATAGAGAAGTACACGAATACGATTAACATCAGATTTGATAACAGCACGAGAACTGCCGATATTGACCTTATCTCCTTCTGTTACGTGGTCACCAAGTTTTGCAAGCTGGCCATTGATACGAATTTTGCCTTCAGCAATTTGGCGCTCTATTTCTCGACGCGAACCAAAACCCATTCGCGCCAGCGCCTTCTGTATACGCTCCTGCTTTACAGCTTCTGATGGGTTACCTTGTTGCGACATAGCTAACCCGAATATTTCATAGGAATGCAGAATTTTTGGGAAATATCAGTGAGTCAGTTTGTGCGATTCGCCGAAAAGCATAGCCATAGCTATGGTTACAGGTGAATCGTGCAAAATGGCCGCTGATATTTTTCAAAAAACTGCATAGCGTTATCGGATACATAGTACACTTTTTCATTATACCCACAATTCTTATTACAATCATAGCGTTAAGTGAAGTTTGTAGCGTTCCTATGAAATATTCGGGTTTAAACAGCTCGGAATATAACAGGGAATTTACAGCAAGTAACAAATAAGCGTTAATGGTTTAAACATTAAACGCCTGTTTTTCTTTATCCATCATTTCATCAGAAACAGTGCTTTCATCTGCTAATGACTCCGCATCATTTTCATTGTTATTTTCAGCCTGTTCAGAATTCGGCTGTTCAGGGACTTCTTTAACCTCTTCATCAAGTTCAAGCTCCGGATGTATACTGTCTAAATCTTTTATCTCTGCCAGCGTTGGCAACTGGTCCAGTGACTTCAGGTTGAAATAATCCAGAAATTCTCTGGTAGTGCCATAAAGTGACGGTTTTCCCGGTACATCTTTATGTCCAAGCACTTTAATCCAGTCACGTTCCAGTAATGTTTTAATAATATTCGAACTTACACTAACACCACGGACTTCTTCAATTTCACCACGTGTCACCGGTTGACGGTAAGCAATAAGCGCCATGGTCTCGAGCAATGCACGGGTATAACGTGCAGGTTTTTCTTCCCATAAACGGCCAACCCAGGTTGCATATTGCTGCCTTACCTGGAGGCGAAAACCGCTGGCCACCTGTTTTAATTCATAACCGTGCGTTTCATAATCCTCAGCCATTTCATGCAATGACTGACGAATTTCATCACGTGTTGGCCGTTCCTCATCAAGTTCAAATAAAGCTTCCATTTGAATCACGGTTAACGTTCTGTCAGCAGCCAGTAAAACTGCTTCAAGAATATTTTTTAGTTTATTTATTTCCATGATCTGCTTCTCTAATTAGTTATAGTCACTAGTACTCCGTCAAGGTGATATTGACGGAGTACTGTTATCAGCTTGTTTACTGCTGTGTAGCTGTATCGGAACTGGCGGCTTTTATATGAATGGGCGCATAAGCTTCTGACTGGACCAGGTCGATCAACTGCTCTTTAACCAGCTCAAGAATCGCCAGCAGTGTCACAACAACACCACGGCGACCTTCTTCGATGCTAAATAAACTGGTGTAACTGGTAAAACCATCTGCACGTAGTGCGCTTAACACACTGCTCATACGTTCACGTACAGATAATGCCTCGCGTTGAATATGATGGTGTGTATACATGTCCGCGCGTGTCATGGCGTCTTTAAAGGCAAATAAAATATCACGCAAATCGACCTCGGGCATCGTCTTTTCCTGATGAATTTCAGGCAACTCAACATCTGTTAAATGTATTTCACGATTAACACGGGGCAAGGTATCAATATCCTGTGCGGCCTTTTTGAAGCGTTCATATTCCTGCAGGCGACGTATCAGTTCTGCACGCGGATCATCTTCGTCTTCACTTTCCGCCGGTCTTGGTAATAACATGCGCGATTTAATTTCGGCCAGCATGGCAGCCATCAGCAGGTATTCCGAGGCCAGCTCAATTTTTAAATTTTGCATTAAATCAATGTAATGCATGTACTGGCGGGTGGTTTCCTCCAGCGGAATATCCAGGATATCAATATTCTGTCGTTTAATCAGATAGAGCAGTAAATCAAGCGGCCCCTCAAAAGCTTCAAGAATAACTTCCAGTGCATCCGGTGGAATATACAGGTCCTGTGGAACGACCGTCAGCGGTTCGCCCTGAATCAGGGCAAAAGGCAGTTCTCCCTGGGCATTCGGTTGAGCCTTAGATGCAGCCACTGGCCATGTAACCTGCTTAAGCAATTTCTCGTGCTGCTGTGTTTCTTGAATGTCTGGATTTACCATAATAATTTGTATTTCATCAACGAAAATTTGCGCTCTTATAAATAAGCGATGCCCATCGCCTTCCTGACGTCTTCCAGTGTATCACGAGCGACCTCTCTTGCCGCCTCATTTCCTTCCTCGATTATCGATTTGACCATTGATATATCTTCTTCGTATTCTCTGGCCCTTTCCTGTATCGGTTTTAACTCAGCCAGCACAGAATCAATCACCGGCTGCTTACACTCTACACAACCAATCGATGCATTTCTACATCCAGCCTGCACCCACTGATGGGTGGTATCATCTGAATATACCTGATGGAATTGCCATACCGGGCATTTCTCTGGATTGCCGGGATCATCACGACGCACGCGTGCCGGGTCTGTTGGCATAGTGCGTATTTTTTTGGCCACGGAATCAGTATCATCACGCAGTGCAATGGTATTGTTATAAGATTTGGACATTTTCTGGCCATCCAGCCCGGGCATTTTTGACGCAGGTGTTAACAATGCCTGCGGTTCAGGCAGAATAATTTTACCGGAACCTTCAAGGTAACCAAACAGGCGCTCTTTATCGCCTATTGAAATATTCTGCTGAGATTCAAGTAGCGCCTGCGCCACACTCAACGCTTCAGTATCGCCATTTTCCTGGTATTCTTTGCGATATTTAAACAGCATTTTGGCATTTTTCTTACCCATTTTTGCCGCTGCCTGCTTTGCTTTTTCTTCAAAATCAGGCTCACGCCCATAGAGATGGTTAAAGCGTCGGGCAACTTCTCGGGTCAATTCAACATGCGCCACCTGGTCTTCACCCACAGGCACCAATCCCGCCTTGTAGACGAGAATATCCGCACTCTGCAACAGCGGATAACCCAGGAAACCATAGGTTGCCAGGTCTTTTTCTTTTAGCTTCTCCTGCTGGTCCTTGTAAGTTGGCACCCTTTCCAGCCAGCTTAAAGGCGTAATCATCGACAGCAGCGTGTGCAATTCAGCATGTTGAGGCACTTTTGATTGAATAAAAAGGCGGGCAGAACCCGGGCTGATACCTGCTGCCAGCCAGTCAACCACCATGTCCCAGATACTTTGTTCAATAATGGAAGGATCTTCGTAATGCGTAGTTAACGCATGCCAGTCAGCGACAAAAAAGAAACACTCATATTCATGCTGCAACTGCACCCAGTTTTTTAATACACCATGATAATGCCCCAGATGCAGACGGCCCGTTGGTCGCATACCTGATAAAACGCGCTGATGTTGTTTCACTACTGTATTCAAGTTTCTCTAGTCCTTAACTTAGCCAATAAATAAATTAATAGATATACCCTAAAGCGAGACACCCTAAAGCCCAAAAATAAAACCGATGATTTTGACGAAATGCTGTACTAAAGGCCACAAAATTTTACCGAGTAAGCCGCTAACAAGTAGAAGTAAAATAACTAGCATGCCGAATCTTTCCATTCGCATGTAAGGCATCGCAATAGATGGCGGTAAAATACCGGCGACCACGCGCCCGCCATCCAGCGGCAGAATAGGTAATAAATTCAATACCATTAAAACCACGTTAATAATAATGCCGTTTTTGCCCATTTCCATCAAAAAAATCAACGTTTGCGACGGACTCACCAGGGCATCCGATAAATGAATAAACATTGCCCACAAACATGCCATGATAAAATTCGATACCGGACCGGCAACGGCAACTAGTGCCATATCCAGCAGTGGTGATTTAAAGTATCGAGGTTCCACCGGTACCGGTTTTGCCCAGCCAATAATAAAGGGGCTGACCATAGCAAGAAACAAAGGAACCAACACCGTGCCTACCGGATCAACATGTTTTATCGGGTTTATAGTCAGCCGGCCAAGATTTTTTGCCGTGGGGTCACCTAGTTTGTATGCAATCCAGCCGTGTGAAACTTCATGCAGGGTAATCGCAAATAAAACAGGAAGAGCCCAGACAGCAACGGTGTAGGCAATATCAGGAATCGAAGACATCTAGGCTAAATTTATTGTTCTTTAATCATTGTTGTGCACAGTTTACACGATAAAAAAGCAGTGAATAGTTAATAGTGAAAAGTTAAAGTAGCATATTTAGGAAACTGAATTTTCAGTATCAAAACTGAGACAGTGTAGTCATATTCACTGAGTACTGTAGTTTTTCTCTATTCACTGTTCACTATTAACTATTCACTGCTTTTCAAAGTCCGTGGTCTTTACCCTTGCCCTGGCGCCGTAACACCGGAACCTCTCCTGTCAGATCGATAACCGTCGTTGGCTCCACACCACAATTACCGCCGTCAATGATCAAATCCACCTGCTTATCCAGTTGCTGGCGAATATCTTCCGCGTCCGTCACCGGCAGCTCTTCACCCGGCAGTATCAGTGTGCAGCTCATTAGCGGCTGACCGAGTTCTTCGAGCAAGGCATTGACCACAACATGGTCAATTACCCGCAAACCAATATGACGGCGTTTAGGGTGCATTAAACGGCGTGGAACCTCAGTGGTACCAGGTAGAATAAAGGTATAAGGCCCGGGTGTCAGCGACTTGATCATACGATAATCCGTATTATCAATTTTTGCATAAGTCGCAATTTCAGACAGGTCGCGACAGACCAGTGTTAAGTTATGCTTTTCATCAATCTGACGAATACGGCGTAAACGCGTGAGTGCATTCTTGTCCCCAATATGGCAACCAAGCGCATAGCTGGAATCGGTCGGATAGACGATAACCCCGCCCTTATGAATAATCGCCGCCGCCTGCTTGATAAATCGCGTTTGCGGATTTTCCGGATGAATTTCTAAATACAGGCTCATATCTGGAATTTTACACTGTTGTGTAAAATTAATGAAAAATGAAAAGTGAAAAATGAAAAATTAATAACCATGAAATTCAGGTTTACCGAAAAAAGTACACTTAAATTATGCAAATTAACTACACCATGAATTTTACACTGTCTCACAAATAAAATTATTGTCATCTCGACCAATAATAGTAGAGATGTCAGAAACGGTGGTACATTATTAACCTTTAAATTTTTCATTTTTCACTTTTCATTTTTCATTGACAAAGTCCGGTATAATGCCAGCCCAATATAAACTGAAAAACATATTTTAAACATATAAATACATTAATATAATGAAGTTACTATTTGATTTCTTTCCAATTATCCTCTTTTTCGTTAGCTACTATCAGGCCAGCTTCCTGGTTGATAATACCTTTATCGGCCAGCTGATTGATCCTGAAAAACCTGAATTTATCACCGCCACAATTATTGCTACCGGCATGGCCATTATTGCCAGCTTCATTCAGGTAGCTATCCACTGGTTCAATACACACAAATTCGAGCGCATGCACATATTCTCTCTTGCGCTCATTACCGTACTCGGCAGCATCACCATCTTTCTCGGCAACCCGGCATTTATTCAATGGAAACCCACGGTATTAAACTGGCTGTTTGCCGGTGTATTTCTCGGCAGCATGTATGTCGGAGAAAAACCAATTATCCGGCGAATGATGGGCGAACACATTGAACTACCTGAAAACGTCTGGCGAACGCTAAACCTGTCCTGGGTGGTCTTCTTTTTTATCAGTGGCGCCGCAAATCTCTATGTGGCTTTTTACTACAACCTGGATGCATCTGCTGAAACGCGAATGGACACCTGGGTCAACTTCAAATTATTTGGTTTAATGGGACTGACCATTGGCTTTGTTATTCTACAGGCCTTATACCTGTCACGTCATATCAGTGAAGATGATCTGAAAAACGGCCTGCCACAAGGCGCAGATGGCAACACAAAGAACAACGAGGAAAAACAATAATGTTATATGCCATTATTGCTGAAGATGTAAAAAACAGCTTACAGGACCGCCTGGCAGCCAGGCCAAAGCATCTGGAACGCCTAACCGCCTTACAGAACCAGGGTCGCTTAATACTGGCAGGCCCGCACCCTGCAATCGACAGCGAAGACCCCGGTGAAGCCGGTTTTACCGGAAGTTTAGTGGTAGCCGAATTTGAAAGTCTGGATGAAGCCAAAGCCTGGGCGGATGCTGACCCTTACGTAGAAGCAGGCGTGTATGCGAATGTAAGCATAAAACCCTTCAAGAATGTTTTTCCTAATTAGTCACAACGTCTGTTAACCGCCAACTATTTCCGATAGAATGCGCCTGCACATGCCGGTGTGGTGAAATTGGTATACACGATGGATTCAAAATCCATTGCCAGCAATGGCGTGGCGGTTCAAGTCCGCCCACCGGTACCATGTTTTTCAAACAACCTTTCTTGTGGAATGCGGAACACCCCAACTTGTATTGGGCCGCCTGAAATTACTTCGGTATAGTCTTTGCATCCAGGGTATTTGAAATAATCGCCACAGTGGGCCAGAAACTCCCAGGCCGCGTAATATCCGTTGTGAAGCGGGTAATATCGGTTCAACCAGGCCCGGCAGTACCCAGTTACCGGCTTCATATGCCTGTTGCTGCAAAAAACCGGGCAAAAAATCAGTAACGGCTGGATCGATATAAAAAGCAGGTAACAAACCAATATCTTCCTGTTGAACTTGCCTGTTTTCAAGCAGCGATTGCGATAGTGGCGTGCCCGGGTAAAGACGCACACCTGTCATGGCAACCACCGCTGTTGGGTTCATTCTCCTCAGAGCATTGCAGGTAGTACGCACACTCGATTCGGTTTCACCGGGTGCGCCAAAGATAACTGTCTGGCAAACACTCAAGCCTGCTTCCATGCAATAGCGGTTGGCCTGTTCTGCAATCTTTGCATTGAATGATTTGCCCAGGCGGGCAAGTTGATCATCATCGACGGCATCGGTACCAAGTTCGATACCTTCACAGCCTGCCTCTGCCATCAGCTTTGCCTGACGCATGTTCAATTTGACCGGCGTGGCGTAACAACTCCAACGCAGTGTGAGTTTGCGGCGCAGAATTTCTTCGCAGATGGCCTCGACATGTCCATGCGGGAAATTGAGTATCGAGTCCACAAAAAAAATCGGGTGCGGGCCATAGTCTTTTTGTAGTGCTTCAATTTCATCAATGACATCAACTGCATCACGTAGCCGAAACCGGCTGCCTTCCAGCAGAGGGTAGGTGCAGTAACTGCATTTGAATACACAGCCACGTTTGGTTTGTACATTGCCCATGCCGCCACGACGGACATAACGTGCATAGTCGAATAGCTTGCGTTCCGGGTGCAAACCCGTTGCCCAGTCTAATGGTCGTTGTGGCTGTAAGGGTGCGGCAGGTAGTGTTGAATTTACCGGCAAGGGCGATACCACGCCAGGAATTGTCGAGGGGTCGAGTCCTTGTTCCAGTGCCTGAAGTAAGTCGATAAATGATCTCTCGCCTTCACCGGCAATTCCCCAGTCGCCGTCAAGCTCCTGCATATAGGCCTGCGGAAGAATCGAAAAACCGGAGCCACCCAGTACCACGGGCGCTTCGCTCTCCTGGTGCAGTACATCGACGACTTCCCGGTGCAGATTCAGGTAATCCACCGTGAGTGGATAGGCGGCATTATCGACATTGCGTAGTGACAGGCCAATCACATCCGGCTTGAATCGCTTTACCTGCTTGTGCAGGTTTCCCAGTGGATCACGACCGAAACACAGATCGGCAATTTCGATATTGTGACCTGCATTGACTACAGCTGCGGCAATATAGGCGAGCCCGAGTGGAAATATCGGATCTGGCAGATGCTCACGATTGGCTGAAACCAGAAGAACTCGCATGCAAAGTGCGTCTATTTTGGGACCACAATCAGTGTGCCTTCCATACCTTTTTTGCGGTGACTCTGCATAAACAGCAACTTGTTGCTGCAATAATAAGTATGACGACCGGGCCACAGTGGCATCAGGTGAACTTCAACGGTATCACCAGCAGAAACATCTACATTAACATCAAGTCCACTGTTTGGGTCTTCCAGGGTAAAGTTGTGCGGTGTAAAGGTATCGGTGTTAATAAGCTGCAGTACAACCGCCTGCTCTGCCACGAGTTGCAGTTCATCTGGCATAAAACGGTAGTCACCCAGTCGAACCTGTATAACTTTCGAGTCACTTTCGGCAGCATTCAGTAGACCGTTCATCATGATCACAACAACAAACAACCCTGACGATATTCCTCGCATTTCATCCACCTTTATCGAATTGTTCTGTATGTAGTTCTATATAGAACCTTTGCTATTCCCGGGCTGTATGCCTGAGCTTTCCTATGCAGCCTGTTGCAATGAAAACGATTCAAGAATTTCCTGACGACGCTGCATGACCGAATCAACCACAATCTGGTAGTTTGCACCGACTGCTGTAAACATCGCGGGGATATCCAGCCCCATGTCATGCAGACTGTCATCGAGAAAATCCAGTCTGGAAGAAATGCTGTCAATGTAGGCATATCGATCAGCTTCGGACATGATGTTCAATTCCTGTTTAAGGCGGCCAAGTCCAAATGCTACGTGGTCAATTTCATCCTGTAATGGCACCTTCAACGATTCACGTGTTCCCGGGTCGGCTGGAATTGGAGCCGCGACTGGGTGAAATAGAGGAACAGATGTTTCGTCAGGCAGACGACACATCCTGTCAGAACTGACTGGCTACAAATCACAGCTCAGCAAGCTGATGCGCATTGCCAACTATCACGAACAAATTGCCGGGAAACTCAAAGACAACAAAGACCCGCTAATCGGCAAAAAACTATCCCATGAGATTGTCGATCTGTATGAGCAAATTGAACGTACCAAGAGTCTTGCAAATTTACACATTCAGATCTCGAACGATCTCACCAATGGCTACCTTGGCATGTCATCACATCAGCTTAATCGTGTGATGCAAATACTCACAATCATTACCGTGATTTTCGTGCCCCTGACATTTCTTGCGGGTATTTACGGAATGAATTTCGAGAATATGCCGGAGCTGTCCACCCGCGTGGGGTATTTTGTTGTCATCGCGATCATGTTTGTCATTGCGGTTTCCCAACTCATTTACTTTCGCCGTAAACGGTGGGTGTAATGGACGACGAAAAGACAATCAGTGCAGATACTGTCGATGGCGACGTTGTGTCCGGCTGGTTGAGCGAAATCCAGTTAT
>CAVYHW010000024.1:0-38951 GCA_963768215.1 uncultured Gammaproteobacteria bacterium | reverse complement strand
AGGTATTGCTCGGGCGGTGATTTAAGTGCAGTCGCTCCGACTGTATTGCAGTTAATGGGCCTGCAGCAGCCTTCCTCGATGACGGGGAAATCGTTACTGCTTTGTGAGTATTAATGTTGCTGCGGTGTCTATTACCGCTAAAATAATTCTTATTGAGAAAAACACGCCGAATTTGGTATAGTGACAGCTAGACGTTTTATGAACAACGTAGTAAATACATCACAATGAGGATTAATAAATGAGTATAGATAGAATGGTTAATGCAATGGCTGGTTTATTTATTTTGATCTCCCTTGGTCTGGGAGTTGAAGCAAGCCCAATATTCCATAGTGCATACTGGTTGTGGTTTACCGCGTTTGTTGGGGCCAATCTGCTTCAGGCTTCATTTACCGGTTTTTGTCCCGCAGCCATGATCTTTAAAAAACTCGGCGCAAAACCCGGCGTGGCATTTGATTGAAATAGCATATAAGAAAATTATATTTGTGTTTTTCTTTGCATTTTAGTGTGTTTGCGATAAACAATGGTTTTATATTTAGGGCGCAATATCCAGTGGACATTGCGCCCTGCTTGCTATTAAAAGCATAACGGACACTCAATAATTTAGGCTGAACTTCCGAAATCGCCCCAGGCTGTGTGAAAACCAATGGTCATTTGTGAAAGTGGTAAATGAAGGCTGATATTGAGCAATTTTTCCATTCAAGTGGTTTACACTATCACAATATTGATGCTAAACCTTTCATATTTAGGGCTGAGATACCACCGACCCAATTTTTATCGACTTTTCACATAGCCTGGACCCATAACGCCCATTCGGTAAAGTTAATTGATTTCACTAAAGGTACACTTAACGGACCTCCAAGGCGTGTGTAGCAACAGCGAATATTCCCTCTATGTCACAAGTGGACATTCAGCGATCAGGGATAAACCGATAAATGTTGTGTATCAGTTATGGCAGAATATATTTTAGATAAGCATTAACAATAATTAAGTCGTCAAGAATAATATTTGGGATTTGTCAAATATTCTTGGTGAAGTTAACCACCGCTGGAAAAATGCGGTAAGCTCTTGCTCATGACACTGCTGTCCCTAATCAAATCGCATTGGTTCAGAATCGCCTCTGTCATCGTGATTCTGTCACTCGTCGTGTTGCTCGGTACGCCCCTACTTGCCAGGTACCTGGCGCAGCAATGGCTTATGGAGAATGGCGGCGAGCAGGTCTACTTTGAAGACGTCGATTTCAATCCCTTCGCCGCTAAGCTGGTTCTGGAAGGCCTCGAAGTAAAGGTCAATACGGAAACCACCCTGTCTTTCGACGCCGTGGCCTTCGATCTGGCATGGCTGCCGCTGCTGCGCCGGCAGGTCGATGTAAGATCGGTGCAATTGACTGGATTCCACATGGTTGTGGACAACCGGGAGCCGGAGGCGCCGCGGGTGGGTGGAATCTTGCTGCCCGGCGCCGACCCTGAGACCGAACCGCCCGCAACAGAAAAAAGTGCCTGGCTGTCGGGTATCCAGGCATTGACCCTGCAAGACTTTCATATCCTGGTGCGGGACAGGAAACTCGAACTGGATGTCGTCCTGGATAGCCTGCGCTTAACGAGTATGGCGCAATGGACGCCGGAACAAGCGGCCACGCTCGAACTCGCCGGCAGAATTAATGATGCTCCTGTCCGAATAAAGGGCCAGCTCGCCCCTTTCGCTGAGCATCCCCGCTACGATCTCGACCTGTCGGTTGACAAGCTGCAGCTGGGTTCATTTGAACAACTGGTCGCGCCCAAGATCGATCAACTTTCCGGCCTGTTGTCCTATGCGGGCAAGCTGGTGTTCGAACAGTCAGACGCCAACCTCAGCTTGAGCGAGGATGGAAAAATCGTGATCGAGTCCCTGCGCATGGCCATGGGCGAGCCGGGGCTGGAAACATCGATCGGCCAGTTTTCCCTCGACGGCAGGCTTGCGTTCAAACAGTCGGGCGAGAGCGTATTACTCGAGCAGGACGGTGCCGCTAGCCTCGATTCCCTGGACGTCAGCGTCCGCCAACCCGCGCTCGATGTCCATAACACTAAGCTGGAGCTGATGACGCGTGTTAACTTCTCTGATTCACCTTCCGGTGCTGAAATGCGTGTCGCTTCTGACATTTCTATGGAAGGCCTTGACGTCAAGGCAAGCCAGCGAAAAATCAACCTGGTTAGAGCGAAAACATTGAAGGTCGAGGAACTCTTGTTTCAGGCCGTTGACGAGCTCTCGATTAGCACGATCAGCTCGGAGCAGATCCAGGTAGGCAAACTGCCGGGCGAGGATACGGAACAACCGCAAACGCTCGCGCGCAGCGACAAACTGCAAATTACTGGCTTGTCACTGTCCGGCAGGCTGATCAATATCGAGAGCGTGGCGTATGACGGTTTCCACAACCGCATCGTTCGAGACAGCGATGGCAATTTGAATGTCGTACGCTTCATCAACGTAATAGAAAACCTCAATGCGCCGCCTGAAGCCGCCGAACAAACCGGTGAAGATCTGCTGCAGAACACAGGAAACGAAGAACAGGCGGAACCTGTTGACCTGCAGGTCGGGAGCATACGGGTTTCCGAGGGGAGCAGCGTCACCTTCATCGATGACAGCGTAAAGCCAGCCTTCGCGACGACCGTCACTTTCCAGGAAATCTCGCTTGAGCAACTCGACACTCGCAAGCCCGACCAGAATAGCCCGCTTCGATTGCAAGGCGCCATCGGCAAGCACACGAGGCTCTCGCTAAGCGGCAACGTGAAACCGTTTCTCAAACCGGCAAGCCTTAACCTTTCCGGAAAAATACAGGCCATGGACCTGCCTGCGCTCTCCTCTTATACCTGGAAAAGCCTGGGTCTTATGCTGGACAGCGGCACGCTAGATGCTGACCTGAAACTTGCCAGCAAGGACGAGATCCTGGACGGCCAGGTAGACCTGTTATTGCACCAGCTGAAGCTGGGCAAGGTCGAAAGCCAGTCTGGTCTGCAAAGCAAGATACCAGTGCCGATGGATACCGCCCTGAATACTCTGCGGGATAAGAACAATACCATCAAGCTAACGGTTCCTGTCAAGGGGAACATGGCGGATCCGAAGTTCGATATCAACGATGCGATCAACCAGGTTCTGGCAAAAGCCCTCAAGACAGGGGCGCTGAGTTATCTCAAGCATGCTCTGCAGCCCTATGGCGCGTTGATAACTGCAGCGCAGTATGTAGGTGAAGCGGTAGCGAAAGTGCGGTTGAATCCGGTGGAATTCGAGGCGGGTCAGGCGACGTTGACCGCGACCGGCACGGAGTACCTGGTGAAGGTTGCGAAAGTCATGCGGGAACGCCCAAAAATCACTATCAAAGTCTGCGGCGTTGCTGTGCAGCAGGACCAGTTGTTTTTTCAGCAGCAACAGCAGCAGGCTGCGACTGGCATTAAAGCCCCCAGCCAGCCGCCAGCCCAGCCTTCGGTGCCAGATGAGAAAAAACTCACCGATCTCGCCATGGACCGCGCAACAGTGGTCAAGGACCACCTGGTCGAAAAGCATCGGATACCCGCCGCCCATCTGGTCGGGTGCCGGCCACGCATCGAGGCCGACCAGGCCGACGCGAAACCACGTACCGACCTGCTTATCTAGCAATCTCTTTAACAGCATGTGTCTTGCTATGATGGTGCTGCCGGGAGAAAGGGCGTGAAGGGGAGAGGGAATCTGGCATAAAAGGGGTGACTGCATTAAAGAGAGGTATGGTGTATGGTGAGCAATCCGAATAATGACAGTGCTGACGACGTCCCCCACCGCTGGCAGTTTGTTAGGCTGGGCGGATTTGACCAAGTACGATTGAACAGTGGCGAGGACCTGGTTGCGATCGAGCAATTGGATCAAAAACTGTGGGCGGCGCTAAGCTGCCCCACAAGGGGGCTGGAGTTTGACTCCGTCACCCTGGATCTGATCGATCAGGACGATGATGAGCATATACGTGCGCCCGAGATAATTTCAGCAATTAAATGGGCGACCGGGCTGCTGAAAAACCCCGATGATTTGCTCCTGGGCGCGAAGGCGCTACCACTTGTGGCGATCGATGCCAGCACGGTCGAAGGAAAAGAAATTCTCGCATCGGCCAAGCAGATACTCGCCAACCTCGGAAAAGCGGACGCACAAGAGATCACGGCCGAAGATACCGCAGACACGGCACGGATCTTCGCGCAGACCCGGTTCAACGGTGATGGCGTAATCACACCGGACGTTGCCGGGGATGAGGAAACCAGGCAGCTGATCGAAGATATCATGGTGTGCACTGGTTCGGTTGAGGATCGAAGCTCTATACCTGGAATCTCCCAGGAGAAGGTGGATGAGTTTTTTCAACAGGCGCAAGCCTACTCGAACTGGTGGATGAAGGCCGAGGCCAATCGCGGCGAGTTCCTTCCTTTCGACGAGGGCACCACTAAGGCTGCTGCCGTATTTGAGGCAATCGCTGAAAAACTGACAGACTTCTTCACCCGTTGTCGCCTCTCGGAGTATGACGCCCGAGCGGCGGATCCATTGAATCCTGCGCAACATCAGTATGAGGCGCTTACCCGGCGTCTCTCGGGTACGGACGAAGATATTGTAAATTTTCCGTTAGCCAAGATTGAGCCAGGCCGGCCGCTCCCATTGAAGAGCGGGATCAACCCGGCCTGGGCGCTAATGGTCGAAGAGCTACGTATCGAATTAGTTGTTCCGATGTTTGGTGACAAGGATGTGCTTACCTTTAATGAATGGGAAATACTGTGCCGGAAATTTGTAGCTCACGAAGCTTGGCTGGCTGAAAAAGAAGGCTCAGCAGTAGAGTCGTTGGGCTTGCGAAGAGTACGCAAGATCCTCGAAGGGGATGGCAGGCAAGCCATCGAATTGTTGTTGGCACGTGACAAGGCGTTGGAACCTCAGGCCAACGCCATTGCGTTTGTCGACCGTCTGGTACGGTATTATCGGGATCTTTATGTCCTGTTGAATAACTTTGTTTCGTTTCGCGATTTTTACAGGCGTGACCGAAAAGCAACCTTTCAGGCAGGTACGCTTTACATCGATGGCCGTAGTTGCGATTTGTGTGTACAGGTCGAAGACGTGACCAAGCACGCAGCTATTGCAGGCCTCAGTCGTACCTATCTCGTCTATTGCGACTGTACGCGCAACAACGACAGAGCAAGGATAAGTATTGCGGCAGGTATTACCGGCGGTGACGCCGATAATCTTATGCTGGGTCGCAATGGCGTGTTCTATGACCGCAAGGGACTAGACTGGGATGCCACAATCGTTAAAATCGTGGAACATCCGATCAGCGTACGCCAGGCATTTTGGATGCCCTATAAACGTGTCGGGCGCATCATTGGTGAACAAATAGAAAAGATGGCGGTCGCTCGGGAAAAATTGGTGGAGACAGCGGCAGCCTCGAAAGCTGAAGCCGCGCCAGCAAAGCAACCCTATGACATGGCGCGATTTGCAGGCATCTTTGCTGCATTCGGGCTGGCGATTGGGGCGATTGGTACCGCCATAGCTTCCGTTGTCACAGGCTTTCTTCGGCTTGTATGGTGGCAGATGCCGATTGCGATTATCGGATTGCTGCTCATCATCTCGGGCCCAGCCATGATCATCGCATACATGAAGCTGCGTAAGCGAAACCTGGCGCCTATTCTGGATGCCAATGGTTGGGCGGTTAACACTCGGGCGATGATTAATGTTCCGTTTGGCGCTTCACTCACGGGAGTGGCGAAGCTGCCTCCGGGTTCAAAGCGCTCGTTACGGGATCCGTATTCAACGAAAACAAAATACTGGAAGATCTTGCTTTTCGTTTTTATGGTTGCACTCGCGGTCACGTTCCTGTGGCAAAGTGGGCACATTCAAAAGTGGTGGAGCCTGTTCGGTGAGGAGGAAGCGGTGCTGGAAACGCCACCGGCGAAAGGTGCTGCGAAGGCTTTGTCACACTAGGCTGCGTAGGCTAGCACGCATACGACCTGAAACCACTGAGCTAAATTAAAACGGGTCGGATTAAGCTACCACGGATGTCATTTTCGTTTGTTTCGTGTCTCGAATAAAGCCTAGGCAGGCAGGTGGAGGATAACAGCTAAAAAGAAGCCCAAGCAGGACGACTTTTCCGCCGCTTGGCGGTCGTTAAATACCTGCTTTCACCCGCTCTCCATGCTTCTGAATGTCTGATACTGGCACGGGTATACGGAGTAGCCTAAAAATATGGGAATGCCAACTTTTGCTGCATTTGTCTCATTCACAGGATAATCGGGAAGGTCCGCTTTGTGCCGTTTTTGCCCTGATAACACAACTAAATGAAGGTCAGCTTTAAAGTTTGTTTTTTTGATTTTCACTCCACCTTTGACAAGCCAGCGAAGCGGCGCAGTTATAGTGGCGGCCTTTTTTTGGTACTTTTTTTGGCTGTAGCAAAAAAGTACCACGCCAGCGGGGCGAGACCCGCAAAGCTCAAATAAAAATCAATCGTAAGTGTTAACCAATAAAACCTTGCAAAATAACAACCAAGGTATCGGAGTCGAATAAAGCCGACTCCAACACCTACCCTCATTCAATAGAAAGAAGTAACTCTAAGCAGATATTGGTGAATAGCGCACTCCGGTCCCACCCAGGCCGCAATAACCAGCTGGATTTTTTGCCAGGTACTGCTGGTGATAATCTTCAGCATAATAAAATTCAGGCACCGCTAAAATTTCAGTGGTGATTACGCCAAAACCCTGTTTTTCAAGTTCCTGCTGATAAAGTTTACGGGAAGCTTCTGCGGCTTCTTGTTGTTCATTGGTGAAAAAGTAAATACCTGAGCGGTACTGTGTACCACGATCATTGCCCTGCCGCATTCCCTGTGTCGGGTCATGGGCTTCCCAGAATGTCTTCAATAATTGTTCAAAGCTGATTTTTTCCGGATCAAAAACCACCAGCACAACTTCATTGTGTCCGGTCATGCCGGTGCAGACTTCCTGGTAAGTCGGGTTGGGGGTGAAACCTGCGGCATAGCCCACCGCAGTGGTGTAGACACCTTCAAGCTGCCAGAATTTTCGCTCCGCACCCCAGAAACAGCCTAAACCGAAAATAATTTGTTGCAGGCCTTCGCAAAATGGCGGTTGCAAAACATTGCCATTAACGAAATGTTTGTTAGTTACCGACATGCGGTTATTGCGTCCGGGAAGCGCCTGTTCTTTACTGGGTAGACTGTTAGATGCCATGTTTGACCTCAATATTCGTATTGCCAGGATTTATCTGTCTGAATATTACCCAAATCCCTACATAGAAACACGAATACTGCACAAACTCTTGATTCCACAGAAAAAGAAAAAATAGCCGCCGAACCTATGGGTGCGACTAATATTTTTTGCTTTTCCTGTGAAACCAATATCTTGCACATTATTTCGCGTTTCTATGTAGGGATTTGGGTATTATCTATTAGATGAATAGTTATTGAAATCTGTATTTTATGAAATTAAGATGATATAAGTATTGCATTCTGATTTTACTGTAAATGGTATGTGGTATTGTAAATCATCAGAACTGATTATTAACCATACACAAAGGGTACACTATGGCTTCTCCGGGCTTGTTTAAATTAATTTCTCTAATGTTCATTCTGTCTATGTCTTTTGCTGCTAATGCATCAGATCTTGATAAAGAAAAGCGCTGGGCAGCGCAGGTGGTCGATGCCATTATTGATGGCGATGCTGTCTGGCTCAATGATGACAGCAATGATTTTCTGGGAATTTATACTGAATCAGAAGAAGATAAAAACCGTGCTGTGATTGTGATGCACGGTACGGGTATTCACCCGGACTGGCAACAGGTAATACAGCCGTTGCGTGTTGGTCTGACTGAACATAACTGGAATACGCTTTCAATACAGATGCCGATACTGGCCAATGAAGCCGAATACCTGGATTATGCGCCGCTGTATGATGAAGTGGCGCCGCGAATTGATGCCGCGATCAAATATCTGAAAGACAATGGTTCTAAAGACATCGTACTTATCGGTCACAGCCAGGGCTCGGCAATGACAGCCTATTATCTTTCCCGCTCAAAACAGGATGTGAAGGCCAATATAAAAGGATTTGTTGCCATTGGTATGGCGGCTTTTGCTAAAGACCCTCGCATGGATAGTATTAAGTCACTGGAAAACATTCGGTTGCCGGTGCTTGATCTGTATGGCAGTGAAGATCTCGACAGCATAATGGCTTCAGTTAATTCACGCGCAGTCGCTGCAAAAAAAGCCGGTAATAAAAATTACACACAAATCAAAATAACAGGAAACCATTTTTTTGACGGCAACGAAGAAACGCTGGTGAAAACGGTAGCTGATTGGCTGGAAAAAAATCACGATCACTAAACCGGACGCTGGCTCGAATATTTGTTATCGCAGAGTATTGCTGTCCCGTTAACTTTACTGAGAGGTTTGCAAACCATTGTTCTCTCTGGATGAGTTTGTATTTATGCTATCCGAGACATCAACTGGAAGCCGTCGCCTGAGACACGCTGTCCAGAAAGATAAAAACATGGCATCCATGTACACTCGGATGCCGCATCCTTGCGGCATACGGTCTCAGGCAACGGCTTCCAATCCATGCCTCAAACAGTTAACGGGACAGCAATGATCGCAGAGATAAGCTTAAATCAGGTCTTTAAGCGTTTTGTTTCTGGTTGAGTCTGAAATTGCCTGTTCCAGCTCTGTAATTGCGGTCTTGATTTGTTGAGGTGCGTCTACATGGTCAGGGTGGAGTTGAGGTACTTCTTCTGCAGTTCTTGCAGCATTTAAAATCATTTCAAGCGTAATCTTTTCCAGTGACTGGGCGGGCAGGTAATGCTGCTGATCATCGCCCGTGGTTGCAATCAGATTATTTGATAATAATGCCGGCAAAATTATCATTAGCGCCTGCTCGGATATATTCATTTTTTTTGCCAGAGTCTGTGCTGACCAGACTTGCTCATTATTGTGGAAGTTGTGGCCGATAAGCTGCATAACCGTTAGCGCCAGTTTTTCACGCAAGCGGCAGCTTAAGCGAATGATTCGTGATTTATTACTAATTCGCTCAGGGTTCTGATGATAGTAAGATATTGAGGCGCCAGTCAAAATAATCAGCCAGCTGACATATATCCATATCATAAAGACAATCAGAATAGCGAAACTGGAATAAACCGCAGTGTAGTTTGTCGAATTAACAATAAAGGCGGTAAATAGTGCGCCAATCGTTTTCCATAGAAGGGTGGCAAAAACAGCACCATATAAGGCAGATTTAAACCGGACTTTTGTATTTGGTATCAGTAGATAAATCAAGGTAAATGAAATGGCGGTGAGAATATACGGGGTGAATTCACCAAGAAATAGCAGGATTGTGCCAAAAGGTTCGATCGATAAAAACTTGTTTACCACTGTAGAGGAATTAAATGACGCGGTTATACCTGCTGAAGTAAAAAGTAACAGCGGCCCAACCAGTATGACGCTGAGATAATTACTGAAGCGCTGTAAGATGTTTCGCGTAACCGCTATATTCCATGTGGCATTAAATGCGCTTTCAATTTTTTTAACCAGTGATAGTACAGTAAAAATCAGCATCAGCAGGCCAATTGAACCCAGAACACCGACCTTCATGTTGTCGACAAAAGTAATAATCTGCCGGCTTATCTGCTAGGCCTTTCTCACCCAGGGGTTCAAGCAGGTTAATCAGGGCAGGTTCTAGCTGATTATGTGCACCAAAGCCTTTTAATACAGAAAAGCTGACAGCGAGTAACGGAACGATAGAAAGTAAGGTTGTATAAACCAGACTCATGGCACGAAGTGAAGGTAAGCCGCTTTTTAAATCCTGAAAGGTGCCGTAAAAAATTCTTAGCGCCTGTATTAGGAATGCCTGAATTTTATTAACGGTTTTAAGTTCGGTGCGCCATAACAATTGATCCATGGCTTGCAGTAATTCAGAAAACATGGGTTACTTGCTTATCTCACGTTGCTTTAACCGCCATTCCTGATAATCGTTGCTGTATTTATATCCCTGTTTATTCACGTAATCGAGTACTCCCCATAAACGGTAGAAATAGGTGACTGAATCAACACGAATGATTTCTTTGCCATCACTATCAAAAAAGACGATGCTCGGTGCATAAAAAAGATCAAGTGAACTTGCCCACTCCCTGGCCGTTGTTTTATTTCCTTGCGGTGTTATGACAGGTGTATCTGCCCACATGTTTAACTGTATGACATTCATTTTTTCAATTTCCTGAATGCTTAACTCTTGTGACAGCGGGCCGCTATGTAACAGGTCACAGGCATGGCAGTTACCCTGTTCGAAAAATACCGCGGTAGGTTTTCCGTTTTTACGAAGCGAGACAAGGTCATAAGGTTCATCAAGAAAAAAATCACGTTCAGTCAGGCCGCCAAGCAGAAAATATTCGCCAGGGGTAGCGCGTTCAAAATAGGCAGAAAACTTTTCAGTTTTATAGAACTCCTCAGCGACATATTGTAGTGCCGCGCGAAATTTATAGGGTGGATAATAACCGCGTAGCCGAAATACAGGCGTGCCCTCACTGTCATAAAAGACCAGTGAGGGGGTGAAATTTGCCTTGTAATGAACAGAGAGATCGCGTTCTGTGTACTCTTTGCCGTCAGTATCTACTACGTCATCAATTCCCCATATGTCGAAAGCGATAAGATCATAGTGCTTTTGCAGGTAATTTTTGATATCAGTGTCTGCCAGGCTGGTTTTGAAAAACTGCTCACAATAAGCGCAGCGTTTTTGTCCAAAATAAGTGATAATGCCTTTTTTACCCGCTTTTTTTGCTTCACTGAGGTCATCACTCAGGTCGCCCAGTGACAGTTTGAACCAGTCGGGATAGACCAGTTCTTCCTCTAACTGCGAGTCATCAAATACCGGTGTTGTATCAGTGCTATCAGTGTCTGAGTAGACTGTCGTTGAAAGTAAAAATAACAGTATGGAAAGGGAGAAGAGGTTTATGTGCATTGTCATTCTGTCATTTTACAAATTTTGTGGTTTGATTATATGATAAATGAACAGAAAAATATCACTGCGCCTGTGGTTTTAATGTTAATGGGTACGCAATGTGCCTATTGTGGCCCTATGATGCAAATACTGACAGGGTTTATAAAAGCGGGCCAGCTTGCAGAATTACGAATAGTTAATATAGAAGAAAATTTAGAACTGGCTGCTCAGCTAGGCGTGCGAACTGTTCCCTGGCTGCAGATTGGGCCTTTTGAGCTACAGGGGGCGAGATCAAAACAGGAACTGCTGTTATGGTTAGAGCGCGCCTCCAGTTTTGAAGGTATCAGCGACTATCTTGAAGAAGTACTGTCTGAAGGCAATATCGATGCTGCAAATAAGTTACTAAAGCAGCATCCTGAAGTGCTGGGGAATATTATCGAAATAATGGCTGATGCGGAGGCGAAAATTAATGTGCGCCTGGGGGTGGGAGTGATTATTGAAGACATGGCCGAATCAGAAGAATTCAAAGTTGTCATCCCCCGTTTAATAGAGTACATGTCCAGTGAAGATGCGCGTATACGAGGTGATGCCTGTCATTATCTTTCCTTAACAAAAGACAGTTCACATATTCCTGTAATTGAAAAGTTGCTGGCTGATGAAAATGAAGAGGTCAGGGAAATAGCGCAGGAGAGCCTGGATGAATTGCGTGCAATTTAAAGTTGGCAGTCATCAGTCATCAGTTGGCAGTTGGCAGTTGGCAGTTGGCAGTTGGCAGTTGGCAGTAATTTTAAAAAATAATGACCGCTTTTCAAACAGTTTTTCGCTTTTTAACTGCAAACTGCCAACTGATGACTGTCAACTTTTTTATCAACTTTATTTATTCTAACCATTCAACCAGGTAATATATATACTGTCCTTCCGAAGATTTTGAAGGGCCGCTTACGCGTGCGGCAAAGCGTTTATTATCTGGGTCGGCATTATCAAGCGCATCGGCAGCGCAGATTTTTATTTCGACACAGTTGGCTGAAAAGCGGTTGCGGCTGCGTTTTGGTACGTAGACCACAGCATATTCAAGGTTTGATGCTGTGGACTCCGGGTCCGGTGGTACCATGCCGCGCATATTAAATAGAGACCATCTAATGCTTGTTTATCTTGTCCACATAAGCCATACCGATTGCGGATATAACAAAGGTGAGATGAATGATAACAAACCACATCAGTTTGTCATTTTCGATGGCTTGTACATTCATGAATTTCTGTAACAGGTGGATCGATGAGATGGCGACAATCGAGGCGGCAACTTTCTGTTTTAACGAGCCCGCATCCATTTTACCCAGCCAGCTCAGTTTTTCAACGTCATCGTTTATGTCTATGGTTGAGACAAAGTTCTCATAACCGCTAAGCATCACCATAACGATCAGACCGCCGACCAGCGACAGATCGATCAGGCTTAAGATAATTAGCACCAGGTCTGCTTCTTTGGTGGAAAAGACCATGGGAAGGACATGGACTATTTCCTGAAAGAATTTAAGGCCTAGCAGCAACAGGCCGAAACTGAGGCCCAGGTAAATAGGCGCCAGTAACCAGCGACTGGCGTAAAGAAATTTTTCTGCAATGCGTTCTATCATGGTAAATATTAAGTTAAAAATGATCTGGCGAATTATAATACTTAACAGGCTTAAATGCTAAAGAGCTTATTCACCACAGAGACACAGAGGGCACAGAGAAGAGATTTTTTATTGTTAACCGCGCCGTAGGCGCATTAACATAGCAAAACTCTGTGCCCTCTGTGTCTCTGTGGTTAAAAGCAATTATATAGCTTTATAATATGTGTTATTTGTGGCTAGAATACGCCAGTCAATATTATTACAGGTCTAGATTTATGAAAATAAGCATTATCAGTGGCAGTCATCGTAACCCGTCTCAAAGTGAGAAAGTAGCGCGCTATCTGGAAAAAACATTGTCCAGCGATTTTGATGATGTTGAAACCTGGGTTTACACATTGGCGGATAACCCTTTACCTTTATGGGACCAGACGTTATGGGAAGATAATGAAGAATGGAAGCAGCGTCTTGCTCCAATTAAACAGCAATTATCAGAAAGCGATGGTTTTATTATTATTTCACCTGAATGGCATGGACAGGTTCCGGCCGGACTGAAAAATTTCTTTCTGTTATTTAATCGTTTCGAACTTGGGCATAAGCCTGCGTTAATTGTTACGGTGTCATCAGCCGACGGAGGCGCTTACCCGGTTGCTGAGTTACGTATGAGCAGCTATAAAAATAATCGCCTGTGTTATATCCCTGAACAGCTCATCCTGCGAAATATAGAAAAAATACTCAACGAGAATACTGAAGATAATAATGTGGATGCTGACATTTATTTTCGTGAACGTATTTCATGGTGCCTGGATATCCTGCGCGGTTATGCTATCGCATTAAAATCTATGCGTGAAACAACAAAAATTCATCATGATAAATTTGGCAATGGTATGTAGTATTAACCAGGTAACAATATATATCGTATTCAGCCGTTGCATGCCTGCTCATGGCAAGGCATCAGCATGCCGCTGTAGTCCATTCTCCAGCAAATGCTGATAACGCCGTCCGTGGGCAGGCATGCAACGGCCTATCCTTAAAATAATCATAAAGTTAGGGACGCCAGGAAAAGGCCACCCCTGCGTTGCGGCTCTTGCCAAGGGAATGACCCTTACCTGCGAGCCGCGCCTTGATCTGACATTTTCCTGACGTCCTGAATACGATATATATTGTTGCCGGGTTAATAATAGCTGGTCAGCTGTTATTATTTTGTGTTGACCTGCGCATCATGGCTTCAACACGGGCGGCATTGATGGCCTGATGGTTAATGACTTTAGGGTAAAGCGGATACATTTTATCAACTAACATGGCATGGTTTCTTGCTGTAAGCTCAAGTATTTCCCGTTGCCTGTCTCTTAAAAAATCCAGCGCCAGCAAATAGGGTGACAACCAGTTTATAAAAGAGTCAACCAGTGACTCTTTAGCTACATCCTGCCACTCCTGCTGAATTAACATCTTTGGAAACAAACGTGCTGATAACTCACGGCCAACATATCTGGAACTTAGATTTACACCGATTAATCCAATGCCGTACTCGAACTGGTCTCGATAAAACCACTGTGCTGAGGGGTTGTCCCCTGCACGGTGATTGATAAACTGGCTGAGTAGTTCCCCTGCCGATATGTTTTTATCATCAGTCAGTGAGTCTTCTTTTAGAAATTCCTGTTTACAACGAAGGCCTGCTTCCCACACTAAAGTATCAGGAGTGTAAAGTTCATGTTTGTTACAGACACTATCCAGCAATGCCAGTGGTTCATTGGTATTGCGATCAAGCAACCAGAGTTCGTATTTATCTGCAAAGGGGAATGGGCATAAATCTGCATAAGCCTGTACCGCTTCAAGTAATACATGCCCGATGGACTGAATTTCAGTATAGTGATACGAGGCAATAAGAGGTGAACGCTTTAGACCGGATTTCCTGTTCCAGTCACCAAAGCGGATATCAGGCATGTCTATTTTAAAAAACTCTTCCGGGTCGTCCGTAGGACAATCAAAGTTATCATGAATATAGAGAGTCCAGTTGACGCCATCGATAGTGACAGCGTCCGCGCCACCCGTGGAGATGATATTCATTGCCCCACGAAACGGATTTAGAATTCTTTGGCTATAGCAGGAAACAGGCATATTAAAAATTTAGTAGATTTTTAATGAATTTCACGGATATGTTAAATAATACAAGCATTATTTAATGGGAACAATTTCTGTTTACATGGTGTTTTGTATTCGGGTTTTATTACAGTGATTTTTACCTATAGAAGCTATGCTGTCTGTTTTATATGGGTTATTTCTGGTATGGTTGGCTTTTTTTGATCTAGTCGAGTACATATTATGCAAATAGCACCTAATTTTGTTGTAACCCTTCACTACACCCTTAAAGATAATGACGGTAATATTATTGACCAGTCCGATGATAGCAGTTTTCTGTATTTACACGGCGCTATGAATATCATTCCCGGGCTGGAAAATGCGTTAACAGGCAAGTCTGCCGGTGATGAGTTTACTGTGACAATTCCTCCAGAAGAAGGCTATGGTGAAAAAAGCCCTGAACGTATCCAGGAAGTGCCAAAAGAAATGTTTCAGGAAGCAGGGGACATTGCGGTAGGTCTGCAGTTTCAAGCACAAGGCCCGGATGGCGCAGCTATTGTAGTTACCGTGATTGAAATAAAAGATGATGTTGTGGTGATAGACGGTAACCACGCATTAGCGGGTGTTGAGCTGAATTTTGCTGTTAAAGTAGTTGATGTGCGTGAAGCATCAGAAGAAGAAATTTCACATGGTCATGTACATGGGCCACATGGACACCCCCATTAATCTCAATCTAGACATGAATAGACACATCCAGCAATGACACGTTGTGAAACTACCTGCGCGGATGTAGGAAATGCAGATATTGCAGGAGCAAATATTTGCCATCCATGGTGGCTCAACAGCCGCATCCATGCGGGCGATGGTCATTGCTGGATGTGCCTGATCCTTATCTCATGCAATTTAATGAGACAGCAGTGATTTTTTCTAAATGTAGTTTTTAATAGTACGGTCATTGCTGTCCCGTTAACTTTTCTGAGAGGTCTACAAACCATTCCTCTCTCTGCAAGAGTTTATATTTGTACTATCCGAGACATGAACTGTAAGCCGTCGCCTGTGACACGCTGTCCAGAAAGATAAAAACATGGCATCCATGTACGCTCGGATGCCGCGTCCATGCGGCATACGGTCTCAGGCAACGGCTTCCAGTCCATGCCTCTAACAGTTAACGGGACAGTAATGGTACGGTTAATAAAATTCATAATGCCCAGGCTCCTGGGCTTTTATATTTGGCTTCATCCATAAAAAACTCGTGATAAAATATGTATAATTTTTACCACAGAAAATTAGCTACAGGTTATACGTATGTTATCAGATAAAAAATTACATCAGTTGTTTTATATGAAGGTATCAGAAATCCATGGCAAGGGGCTGTTTGCACGTAACAAAATCAAAAAGGGTGAATATATGGGTGAATACGATGGCCCGATTGTTAGTGAAAATGGTATGCATGTACTGTGGGTAGA
Organism: uncultured Gammaproteobacteria bacterium; assembly: GCA_963768215.1. Lineage (GTDB taxonomy): Bacteria > Pseudomonadota > Gammaproteobacteria > SZUA-229 > SZUA-229. The sequence continues at coordinate 22,847 of CAVYHW010000024.1, read as the reverse complement.
AAAATACGATGATATCTGGGTTGGGCGTGATGGAAAAAATTTATTACGTTATATGAATCACAGCACTAAGCCACACGCTGAGTTTGATGGTTTTAAATTATATGCGGCCCGGGACATTATGCCAGATGAAGAGATTACGATCGATTATGGTGAAGAGCCATAATTTATTTTTGTGTGTTTTCTGTTAGTTTATATTGAAGTACCTGTTTACAAAAATTGCATAGATACTGGTAGCGATATTTTTTAATTTTATTGTGTCGTATTGAAGTTAGCTGGTGTTCTCTGCAATCACAGTGGTAAGTAAAAAAAGTCTGTTTTTTTACTGGGATTCCTGAAAGATCGTAGTTTGCTGTTACTGATGCATCAGCGCCAAAGGCCCGCATGATTTTCTTCCATTCTTTACCATGCGGTTTTATATTTTTTAATCCATAAATAACGTCACTGATGTAATGAGCGACCTCATGAGGGATGGTGGTAGCAAAATTATCATCAAAATATTTGGCGAAGATAAAAGGGTTGTATCGGATTTCTCTTTTATAATCGACAGTAAAAAAACGATTATGGTGTTTAACACGATACATGCCTGCAGATCGGCCTTTCAGCTTGAAGTTTATGTCCAGAGTTTTGTTTTTTATATTAAATAGCTCTGTTGCCTGTTTTATATATGCATGTGTTTGATCAACAACCCGCTGTTGCTGTTCTTCAGATAGAGGAGAGATGATTTGATTATAAGTCATTAGTTGGCAGTAAGCAGTTGGCAGAAAATAACAATTTTGCGTTGTTTGCGTTGTTTGCGTTTTTTGCGGACGGCATTGTTTTTAAAGGGTTTTATCTATGAGTATTTAAGCTCTTGAAATGAATTCACGAGTTTCGGTATTGATCTTAATTATTTCACCCGGCGTTAAATATTCAGGCACCTGCACTACCAGGCCAGTTGTTAATGTTGCCGGTTTGGTTCGAGCTGAAGAAGATGCAGCTCTCATTGCGGGCGCACATTCACTGATCTCCAGTGGCATTGTTGCAGGCAACTCTATTCCAAGTAAGTCGCCTTCACTGATTAATGCGCTCAGTCCCTCCAGGCCATCGAAAAGGAAAGCAGTCTCATCTTCCAGGGTATCGGTGGCTAGTGTGTACTGCTCATAATTTTCACTATCCATAAAAGTGTAAGTGTCAGTATCATGAAATAGTAATTGAACAGAACGTCGTAATACTTCAATGGGGGTAACGATTTCGTCACCTTTGTAACGACGTTCAAATTTCTGTCCGCTACTAATATCACTGCCACTTACCTTGTATAAAGTACTGCCGCTGCGTGAAGAAGGTGACTGAACAACAACATTTTTTATAAGTATGTTTTTGTTGTCCTGAGTAATGACCAGTCCTTTTTTAATTTCGTTGGCTTTCATAGATTATAATTTCTGGATCATTAGTGTTAAATTATGAGTTATTTTTAATGCGTCGACTCAATATGCGAGTGCAACATATTAATGTCCCTGACGATGAAATCATTATGACGGCTGTTCGTTCGCAGGGAGCTGGTGGTCAGAATGTTAACAAAGTCTCAACAGCGATACACCTGAAATTCGATATTGTCTCTTCCAGTTTGCCGGCAATGGTTAAACAACGCCTGTTAATGTTAAATGATCAGCGGGTAACAAAAGAAGGTGTTTTTGTTATCAAGTCGCAGCAAACTCGTAGCCAACTGAAGAATAAACAACAGGCTTTATCCAGGTTGAAGCTGTTTATCGAGCAGGCCCTTACAGCAGGGAAAGTTAGAAAGAAAACCCGGCCAACTAAAGCATCAAAATTAAAAAGACTCAATTCGAAGAATAAACGAGGTAAATTAAAAAAGTCTCGCCACAAAGTTATTGAGTAGGTTGAAGCAGCTATAATTATCTATCCAGTCATGTTTTTAAAAAACCTGACCCCAGATGTTCTGTTTTATATAGCCTGGCGGGAATTTTGTCTTTGATCTTTTCGTGCAATGCGGGCAATAGAGACCAGTGCAAACCCTGTTTATAATGATGGGCTGTGTGGTAACCAAGGTTGCCGGTCAGCTTGTTATAGATTGGCGTCATGATGTTATAGGAAGCTTCAAAATCATTATCCACATCCAGTCCGGCATGATGTGCATAGGTTACCCAGGCAGTAAAAAACAGGCTGCAGATCATAGGCAGGATAAAACAGAATAAAGCCGGTACGGGTTGATGCCAGAATAACGCTGTAATGACTAAAAAAGTGACTGCTGTAGCAATTAAAAATATTTTCATAGGTCGTGGGTGTCTTTTACCAACCTGGTATCCACGATAATAAGCAGTTAGCATGATATCCAGTGAGTACCTGGTTCTACCCATGATTTTTCCGTTTTTGTCTTTCCATCGACTTTCATCTTTAGTTTGATCTAGATAATGATGGTGGTGTCCTAACACATGGTGTAATACCCATAATTTTGAAGTGGCACCTGTTTGCAGTGCATAAATCTGTTCAAGCAAGTAGTTAAGGCTGGAGTATTTAAAAGTGGGTGTATGCTGGTGGTGATGGTTCCAGGCGCAAATAATCCCCTTGGGTATTATCATGATTATCCAGTATGTCAGTAATAACCAGATATTTTCGATAGTGAAATAGGCGACGATGTCAAGCGCAAAAAAACACAGGATAATTAAAATAGGAATTCGGTCCGCACGGTATTTAAATAGGGTCATGATGATGTTTTATAGATGAAAAATAAATTATAAATAAAGTAAGTGGCTGAATATATTGTCTGTTTCTACCATGCGGATAAAATATTTGCGGGGATTATATCAGAATATGTAGATGTGGTTAAAAAAGCTAAATCACAAATATTGCTGGAGGAAGGGCTAAGTATTTACCTGCCCGGTCCAGTGAAAAACCTGATTAGTATGCATAGCAAACCAGTTAATTAATTGTTTTTTAATTTTTTCCAGCTGCTCAGGTTTATATGGTGTTGCGGGAACTGAGCCCCACACAGGAGCAGGCCAGCAGGCATCCGTGGTATATCTTGCGATATGATGAATATGTAATTGAGGAACAACATTGCCAAGCGCTGCAATATTGAGCTTGTCAGGCTGGAAGACATGTTCCAGGCACTGGCAGAAAAACATGGACTCTGATAGCAGTAATTGCTGGTCGGTTTCCAACAGGTGGTGTATTTCAGTTACGCCTTTTCGGTTTGGTAGCAGAATAAACCATGGGTAATTGGCATCGTTTAGCAGTAACAGTGAACATAAGTTGAACTCGCCAAGAAATATGCAGTCTTTTTCAAGTTGTGGGTGTAGTTGTATCATAAGTGTGGATTATAATTGTGTTGAACGGCTTAGCATCTAAGAGATGAAGTTTAAGATGTTTTCTGTACGAGCCCGGATATTTCATAGGAACGCTTAAAATATAGTTTAACATTATGATTCTATTAATAAATATTAGTATATTAGCAAAACACACTATGTTCCGGGGATCTCAGCGGCCCGATGTTTGACTTATTTTGGGACCGATTCGCCTGTAATCATAGCTATGGCTATGCCCATAATGATAATCTGGGTCGAATCGGCCAAACTGACTCGCTGACCAATGTTGAAAGAAACATGGCCCCAATACGCTGTATTCCTATGAAATATCCGGGCTAGTGTTAAGGTGAAATTATGGCTGAATGGTTAACAGGTAAAATTATAGAAAAAATACAGTGGAATGAGCGTCTGTTTTCACTGCGTATCCAGTCCGAACTTAAGGATTTTGTACCCGGCCAATTTGTTCGTGTCGCACTTGATATCAATGGCGAGCGTGTGGCCAGGCCATATTCACTAGTTAATGGCCCGGTCGATGATTTGCTCGAGATCTATTTTAATATTGTTTTAGAAGGGCCATTGTCAACAAGGTTGGCAGAGCTTGAAGTTGGTGATGAAGTTTTTATTAGTGATAAAGCCAATGGTTTTTTAACAGTGAATGAAGTGCCCGAATGTAAGCATTTGTGGATGCTTGCAACGGGTACAGGTGTTGGTCCATTTCTTTCTGTTTTAAAAAGTGAAAGCACATGGCAGCGTTTTGAAAAAATTATCCTGGGATATTCCGTAAGAGATGTTTCAGAGTTGTCATATCAGCAGCAAATTGCAACGATAGAAAAACAATATGCCGAGCAGTTTTCATTTGTGCCTTTTATTACTCGCAACAAAGTTGAAGGTGCAATGAATCAAAGGATTCCAGCAACAATAGAAGATGGTTCTCTTGAAAAAAGAACAGGGCTTGTGATCAACGAAAGTGATTCACATATTATGATGTGCGGGAATTCTGCGATGATCAATGATGTAACCGAATGCCTGGTAAAACGCGGCTTACGCAAACATCGCCGCCGCGAACCTGGGCATATTACGACTGAGAAATACCACTAAATAAAGCAATGAAAAATGAAAAGTGAAAAATGAATAATTAAAAACAGACAAATCCTATGGATTTGCCATTGTAATCGTTGTACAGGTAATCCCCTGTAGACATCAGCTAATTAAATAGGGTGCTATGTCAGGCTGGAAATAACAAAATTTTTCATTTTTCATTTTTCACTTTTCATTACCTGATGCTTTATCAGGTCAAATTATGGCCGTTATCAACATTAGTGTCGTTTTAATTGTCTATAATAAATACGATGTAACAAATTTATGCTTCTAAAGTCACTATGCGATCTTATGATTCCATGCCGTATGTTGCTGATTTTAATTGCCTTACTGGTTGATATATATTATGTATGAAGAGTTTTATGGCTTTAATAAAAAGCCGTTTTCGATGTTACCTGACCCGGATTTTCTGTATTTAAGCAAAAAGCACCAGGCGGCACTTACTTTACTGGAGTATGGCTTGCTTAATCACGCGGGGTTTTGTGTTGTTAGTGGTGATCCGGGTGCAGGTAAAACAACCATATTGCGTGCATTGCTGCAAAATGTTGGTGATGACATTACTGTCGGTTTAATTACCAATACGCATCGCTCATTTGGCGGGCTGCTTGACTGGATATTATCAGCATTTAATTTACATAGACCTAACCTGACACAGGTCGAAATGCATCAGATATTCATGGATTATGTGATTGAAGAATATGCCAACAATCGCTCAGTCCTGCTGATTGTTGATGAAGCCCAAAATATGACAGCAGATGCATTGGAAGAGCTGCGCATGCTGTCTAACGTGAACTCTGAAAAAGACCAGTTAATGCAGATTATTCTGGCAGGACAGCCGGCATTAAGAGAAATGTTGCGTTTGCCTGAGCTGATGCAATTTGCGCAACGCATTGCTGTAGATTACCACCTTGCTCCACTTAGTCTTGAGGAAACCTGTGGTTATATTCAGCATCGCCTGCGTATTGCTGGTGCGGAAAAAGATGTATTCACCCCCGCTGCATGTGAACGAATTTATAACTACAGTGGCGGTACGCCGCGATTAATTAACCTGTTATGTGAAACAGTACTGGTTTACGGGTTTGCTGATCAACTGCAAATGATAGACGTGGATCTGGTTGATGAAATGGTGCAGGAACGAATGAAAGACAGCGTTGTGCCTATCATTAATCGAAACATAGCAAGGCAGGACAATAACAAGAAGCCAGTAAGAAACTTGAAAAGGATTTTCCGTGGATAGCGCCTCAGGGCAGTGATCATGAATTAGAGCCACAGCTCAAAACTGCTCCGGATGAAGAACAACAGAGTATTGAGGAAGAGCAAAGCTTTGATGAGGAACAGAGCTTTGAGGAAGACATTATACCGGTGATCAACACCATAATTGAAACGCCGTCAGCTTTTGAGAGCCTGGAAAGTGAAACGGAAGTAATTCGTGAAAATGAAAAGCCTGAAGATGTAATAACTGAAATAGTGTTATCAGAACCGGTAAGCAATCAGAGCTCTGAAAATCAGACGTCCTTTAATACTCGGGCATTTGATTCACAAGCAATCAATACAGAGGCAAACAATACACAGGAGAGTGTTTTTCCTGCTCACAACGAAGTTGCCGACAGTGATAATGTACCTAAGCGTTTAGTTAAGTATGTTGTGATTTCAGCTGTACTTGGTTTTATTCTCATTGCCGCTGCGGTAGTGATGGATTATGAAAACAAAACAATATTAGACGTTGTAAATAATAAATTCCAGGAAATACAGAAACTTAAAATACTGAAAAAGGATCAGTTACAAATTGAAGCAGAAGTTCAAGCAAAGTCAGAAGATGAAGTTAAAGCACTGTCAGAGGACAAGGCGCTAGAAGAGGTCAAAGTTCGGGAAGAGGCTGATGTTCAAGCGAAAGCAGAAGCTAAGGCGGAAGCAGAGGCAAAGGCAATAGCAGAGGCAAAGGCAATAGCAGAGGCAAAGGCAATAGCAGAGGCAAAGGCCAAAGCCAAAGCAGATGCAGAAGCAAAAGCCAGAGTAGAGGCTGAAACAAAGGCCCGTGCAGAGGCAAAGGCTAGAGCAGAGGCAAAGGCTAGAGCAGAGGCAAAGGCTAGAGCAGAGGCAAAGGCTAGGCAGAGCAGAGGCTAGAGCAGTATTGTTAAAGAAGGAACGTGAAGCAGAGCTTGCAAAAATACAGGAAGAAAAGCGCATAAAAGAAGAAGCAGAAAGATTGGCGACAGAAAAGGTAGCTTTGGCCATTAAAGAAGCGAAAAAGAAAAGAAAAGAAGAACAAAGGCGAGTAGCAATAGCTAAAGAAAGGGCGCGCAAGGCTAAACAACGGGTGGCAGAAAAAGAAGCACTGGCAAAGCGCAGAGCACAGGAACAGGAAAGAGAAAGGTTATTTCAGCAGGCGCGTCTTGAAAGGATAGAACGCATCAAACAGCAGCAAGAAGCGCGCCGTTTGGAGCTCGAGTGGTATGAAAAGGAGCGTCAGGCACTACGGGAAGCAGAAGCATCGCAATTATTAAGGTTGTCTGGAAGTCGTACTGAATAAGACACTGCCAGGCAGAAAATAATAAGGGTTATATGGGTTCGGTTGCGCCTTATTTGGCGGATTGCTGACAAACCGGTAGCAGGCTTTCTGAATTATTTACAGGCTCATTTTTTGTGATTAAATGTTTCACCGGTGTTTATGGCTGGATTTTGTACGGTTTTTTCATCAGGGAACAATTCCTTTAAATCAGCCATAGATAATGTATCGCCTTTTTTATCATAACGCTCCCAGATCATTTCCCAGCGTTTGTCGTTAAAATAAAAGCCCACGGGTAATAAGCAAACAACTTTCTGATTAAGGTCGGTAATAACTTTGGGTTCGACCAGCTTTCCTGCAGACATATTAAGTGACCTGGTAACTATAATTAGATACTATGTTTAGCTAGTACTCTGTCAAGGTTCTATTGACGGGTTCAGCGTTACTGTGGTGTTTCGCAACAAGGCACAGCACGCAGGCAATGGCCGTAGTCCTTGTCAAGTGCTGTAACGCGGTGGCGGAACACCACAGTAACGCCCGAAGGGTTTGTCTGTCAGCGCTCATGGCGGCGTTACGCCTCTTGCAAAGGACTATGGCCATTCGCTGCGAGACGTGCCTTGCCCTGAACGCTGACAGGCCAACTGAACCCGTCAATAGAACCTTGACAGAGTACCAATAGTTTAACGAATTTTCATAGAATGAATACCAGCAAAAAACCGGTTTTATTATCTATTGTTGAACTGGGCGGTTATCCTGATTTCACCCCGGTGTATGAATCACAGGGGTATCATGTGCTGAAAACAGATAGTGTGCGTAAAGCAGTTAAATTAATTCGACAGCATCAACCGGCGGTAATGGTGGCGGAATTTAATTTTCAGTCGGATTTTCGTGATCGCAGCAGTAGCCTGGAAACGATTTTATCGAGTTCGCAGGGTGTTGTTGACAGCAGTATGATAGTCTTTTACGAGAAGGAGTTTGGGCCGCAATATCAGCGTTTTTTGCAAAATTTTGATGTTGCAGCATCTTTAGTTTTTCCCATTGACGAAGAGAAGTTGAAAGTCGCGTTGCAATGTCTGGAAGACAGAACGGGCTAAATTAGAGAAATTACCCTGCAAATTGTCTGTTTCCATTAATGTTAAAATGCTGTAAAAAGTGCAGTCATTCTAAGTTTTAAACGGTTTTTCCTATGTCCAGTAATAAAGAGCTCGACGAGCTATTAATTGAAAGTTCATCACCCGATCAGGCGAAAGAAGATATCCAGCGATATCTTGAGAAAAACAGGCGGCTTATGATGCGCTTGAAGCAAGTGCTTCACCGCTGGAGCGTGCACGTTTGCAGCTAGATGTTGCCGAGGCGTTAATTGGTATGGGGCGTGCAGATGAATCCTGGGAGAAAGCACGCTCTGCACTGGATACTTTTGTTGAGCTGGAACAGTGGCAGGATGCGGTTGAAAGTTGTGATGTGTTATATCAAAGTGCCCAGCCAGCTTCTATTGTTGCACTGGCGCATGGCGTCTGGTTAGCGGTTACCTACCCGGTAGATCCCCAGTTAACGGTTAATATGCTGGGTTATATTGTTGATGAAACACCTGCTAAAGCTGATGGTGCAGCGGTGGCAGCGACAGCAGCGCATTACGTTGCTGATATACGCGCCGCTGCAGATCAGCATAAAAGCCTGACATTTCTGACTAAGCAAATGCTCGCTAATGTGGCCAAAGGCCATTCCGGGGTAGAGGACCAGGAGGCATTGAATGCGTGGATGGAGCGACTGGAACTGCTTGATCCTGATGTGTTTCTGCCACGTTTATCACTGGTTCTGGGTGCGATTGTACCCGTAGATGGATGGTGGTTTGATCGGGACGCCTTACGAGAAAAAATCCCTCAGTAGCAGAGAGTGGCCTCATTAGCAGAGTGAATAGCGCAGCTGCTGGCTGGTCTGTTTAAATCGGCCAGATTAATCAGTCATGATTAATCTGCTTCTTTGACCAGTGAAAGCCCGCTGATATCAGGAATATCTACTTTTTTTTCTGCTGTGGGATGTGTAATGATGTCAGCACCCGCTTCAGCCATCGTGAGGCCGCTAATATCATCTATTTCCGGTGTTGCGTGTTTAACGGGATTTACAATGATATCAGCCCCAAGCGGAGCGATGCTGAGACCGGCTGTGTCAGCTATGGACGTGTCTGTTGTGGTGGAGTTTAGCTGAGTTGATTGCTGTGTTTGATCTGCTGAGGCTTTCGCTGATTCATCACTGGATTCAATTTTAATAACAAGGCCAACGTTTTCTAATGATGCCCGATATTTTTCAGCCATGTTGGCATTAATACCAGCTTTTATTACTTTACGGCCACCGGCAAAGTAGGGCGCCAGTTTACTGGCATCTGTGTTGAACAGGATGGCCATATTTTGCATGACGGTTTCCCTGTCTTTGCCCGCCTGTATTATGCCGAAAAAAACTATATCAAACAGTTGTGCGCTCATGGTTTAAACCCGTACTATATTAATATCTAGTATTGTAGTCAAAACGGCACAGGATTTCTGATTTGGCAACGTTTTACTGTGGAGAAAATGATTGCCGCAGAGGCACCTTAATGCTTAGTCTTTGTTTTCAGGTTTGCTAAACGGGACCACATGTGTTGTTTTAGGTTCATCAGCATATCGAGGACGTTTGTCCATATTGCCACCTGCCGCTTCGATAATTTCCTTTTCACGTGCTGTGATTAACATGAAACAGTGTTTTAAATCATCAACTGTTTTAGCTGTCAATGGGTGTTGCCGGCCGGGTGGTGGTGTCGTATCGCGCACTACAGCCGACAGGACCTGACGTATCGTACTCAGGATCTGATGTTCTTTGGAATGAAATTCTGTACTCATAATGTAATGTTTTCGTGTGTCTGTGCTTATCGGTATAATATGATTTTGTTGCTTCCGCAGGTTAGCTTTAAGTGGGCCTGGTGAGCAAGTTTAACAAATCTGACTGTAGATTGAGACAGGATTAATAAATAGAGATAACTTTATGCCTTATTACGTATTTAAGATGACTTCTCCAGAAGGTATGACACTTGTGAAAAATCTGGAATTAATTGGTGAATTTGACTCATTTCGCGATGCGAAGAATTGTGCCAAGAGCAAACGTGGGGAGCTGGACAAAGATGATGTTTCGCTTATAAAAGTGATGTTTGCCGATAACCAGTTACTTGCCGAAGAGCAGTTACTGGCTTATCGTGAAAAGCCGGTAGTAATGGAGCATGAGAAATAACCTGGAACACAAGCTGTACTAATTCTGCATTACAGTAATATGGAAGAGGATGAATATCAATCTACCTACAATGAACTGGCATCCGTGCGATGTGTTTTTGAAAAGGCATTAACTAATAATCATGCAAAGTGTAATTTATCCAGACATTTTTGCCTGGCTGACCGTGAAGGTTATTCATGTAAAGATAGTGAATCATCATTTAAATGTGATGAACTACTGGAAAAATTAAGAGAAAAGTCGGTATTTGTTTTTAAAGTACGCAGCGTAGAGGGGCCGCTGCCGCATAATATGGAAATCCGGGTGCAAGTTGGTGGTGTAATGGGATTGCTAAGGTCGCTGGGTTCAAAGGATGATAGCCTGCTGGAAGAAGCTGAGATTGATGACATTAGCGAGGTCTTAAAGCAGGCGATTGACAAATTTGGCTCTCTGAATAATTTGCCTTACAGTGAGATTGTTCAGTCTATAGAGAAATTTCAGGTGAGACGGCGCAGGCAACGCTAAAGATTAAACTAACCCGAATATTTCATAAGAACGCTGAAAATATCGTTTAACACTATGGTTATTATAAAAAATAGTAGTGTATTCAAAAAGTGCACTATGTATCAGACAACGCTATGCAGTTTTTGCCATAAATATATTTCTTTGGATATCAGTGGCCCCAGAATTAATTTATTTTGGGTACGATTCCCCTGCAACCATAGCTATGGCTATGCCCATAATGTTATTCTGGGGCGAATCGAACAAACTGACTCACTGACCAATAAATAATTATGTTCCCCATTGTCTGCATTCCTATGAAATATTCGGGTTAAGAGGTATTCATGCTAAGTAATAATAAAATAGTACGTGCTCATTCAACAGAAGAGTACGTTGATATGATCAAACAGGCCATTGATGAAACATTTGATTTACGTCAGGCAATAGAGTTTGATGAAGATTTCATGGCTGATGCTCGTCCATTGGTTGATGAACTGGAGAAGATACTAAAGGATTTATATGAATCCATGAAGGATGGCAGCTATCAGTTTGCTACAGGTGATTTACCCTACGTGGCGTTAATGGAAAATTATCATGAATCAGTGGTGCCTTTTAGATATTTGCTAAAACGTATTAACGAGACACATAATAAAGGCCTTGAATTAAAAGAAACTGAATAATCTATCCATGGTTACACACAGTTTGTCCATCCTTCCTGTGGATAACTTTGTGGATGAAAAATAACTGGATTCAGGTTTTTAATCTTTCTATGAATTGGGCATAAACAACAATTTTTTATGGCCTATTAATATATTGTTATATTTCAGTGGCTTGCGAGTTGTTTGTTAAGTGATTCAGGACAACCAGGAAGCTAACTTACTGTTTACTCGTTCCATCACTATATATAGTGTCTTGTGTATAACTCAGACACAATGAAAAGCTGAAAAACTAATTAATCCACAGATGAACGCAGATGAACACGGATGTTTTAAAAGCCTATTAGGTTTTTAAAACATCCGTGTTCACCTGCGTTCATCTGTGAACAATGATTGTTTTTATTTTATTGAGTTGTACGCTTCGTCTTTGGAAACTGCACCATAAGGAGTGTGCCGTATCCTGTCATGAACATGCATCCGGTATTTTACAAAATCTGCTGGCTCATCAAAATGCAAAAAGGGATTCCCATCGCATTGTTCATCCATGGTTGATGTTGGTGATTGAGGGGCATAGTTATGCCCCGGGTGCAACACGGTTGAAGCAGGCAGTTCGGTTTTCATTTTCTTTAATGTATGGAACATCTGTTCAGGATCGCCGCCAGCAAGATCACAGCGACCACAACCAAAAACAAATAATGTATCACCAGCAATCAGGTCATTACCTACCTGGTAGCAGGCTGATCCCGGGGTATGCCCGGGAGTGTGCAGTATATTGATCTGACTGTCACCGAGTTTTATCTGGTCACCACCGTGGTGTAAAACGGGTTTACCCAGGTTTGCTCCCCAGAAGTTTGCTTCCGGTTTTAATAAATGGATTTTAGCATCGCTATGTTCCAATGTTTGCTGCAGGCCATTGACGTGATCATGATGGCTGTGCGTTAGCAGGATATCGGTGATTTTAATGTCTTTTGAGTCGGCAAAATTCAGTACTTCAGCTACTTCCCAGGCAGGGTCAACAATAGCTGCGGTATTGCTTGAGTGGTCATGAATAAGGTAAACAAAATTTTCCATTGGGCCCAGTTCCATGCTGTGAACGCTATATGTGATTTTATGTTGTGGCATGTGTGTCCCCCGGCCAGTAGTTTTCATTTTGAATCAATGCAGAAATGTGTTTATATTCATGCTGCAATTGTTTGATTATACATTTACCTGCATTAGAGAGTGTAAACAGAAAGTGGAAACGTTAGCAAATGAGCATGACACACTATCATTATCTCGGTTACAGTTGTTTAGAAATGTAGACCTGGAAAATTCCGCTTTACTCGATTTGTTATGCTTATGCAGCTATCGCAGATTAGATGAAGGCGAAATTGTTTTGTCTAAAAGGAAAGAGAACCATTATTTATATATAGTGTTAAAAGGCCGCCTTGTAGTCCAGTTGTCACCATATGATGATATTCCCTTTGCAATAGTAGAGCCAGGTGAATGTGTGGGGGAGATGTCTCTAATTGATAGTCAGTCCTGTTCTGTACAGGTCAGTGCTGCAGAAGAAACTTCAGTACTGGCCATTGAAGCAGAAGTTCTATGGCGAATGGTTAGTGTCTCACACGAAATAGCCAGAAACTTACTGTACATTATGTCTGAACGTGTTCGCTACAGCAATCTGGTGATTGCTGACAGTCTTGAAATGCAGCATAAATATCAACGCTTTGCGACTACTGATGCGTTGACGGGACTGCGTAACCGAGGCTGGCTGGATGATATTTTTGATCGTGAAATAAAGCGCAGCGAACGTGACCAGTTGCCGCTCTGTCTCATTATGATCGATGTCGATAATTTCAAACAATATAATGATAGTTATGGTCATCTTGCCGGTGACAGGGTGCTTATCAAGGTCGCTGAAGCGATTCGTAGTCCACTCAGACCCAATGACCTTGTGGCACGATTTGGTGGTGAGGAGTTTGTCGTGTTACTACCGGAGACCACCATCGATAATGCAAAGATTATTGCTGAACGTTTACGAAAAAAAGTTAGTAAAGCTAATCCGGGCGTGCTGGATGGAAAGCAATTACCTAAAGTCACCATATCTCTGGGCATTGCTACGCGTCAGCCTGGATACTCGCTGGACATGATGATCGCTTCAGCGGATGTCGCTATGTATCATGCTAAGCGTAATGGAAAAAATTGTGTCGTAGTTGCAACTGATGTGCCTGTCGATAATTAATTGTAGTGCTCTAACAGGGCAACTATATATCAAGTAAAGCCCCTTATAAAATCACGATATACATTAATTGCTTATGTCAGATAATAAGGCGTTTCGTCCAATGATTGGTGTCGGCGTCCTGGTGTGGCGAGACGGGCAATTATTACTCGGCAAACGTATTGGCAAAGACCAGGCAAGTTGCTGGCAGTTTCCTGGCGGGCACCTCGAAAATGGTGAATCAGTCATTGAATGTGCGTCTCGTGAAGTACGCGAAGAGACGGGATTAAAAATTAAAGCGCTACGGCATTTAGGTTTTACGGACAAAACATTTACTATGAATCAGCAGCAATATATTACGCTACTGGTTTCTGCTGACTATGGCTCTGGTGAGGTTGAAACGCTTGAACCGGACAAGTGTGAGGTCTGGCAATGGTTTGATTATAAGCAATTACCAGCGCCATTATTTAAGCCAATAGAGATTTTCATCTCGCAGCACAATGATCTCTATCTGCTGCATCGTGCTTCGGTTTGTTTGTCTTAAGTGCAGGGTTTTGCATAACATCTTCATGATGTTTGTCACTCTTGTAATTCGCTTAGGCAATTAATGAATTAAAATTTTTATTGAACTGTTTTTTTGAGTTGTATGGGCTAAAAATAAGGTGTAATAAGTTAGCTTTTGTATACTCTATATATATTAAAGTATTCGCCTGATATGACTGGAAAGATATGAGATGGCTAAAGTAAGTAAAACGGGTATGTCCGAGCTTTGGGATAGCTCGACATTTTATGGTGGAAGTGCATCCTGGCTGGAGTCAATGTACGAAACCTACCTTTCTAATCCGGACAGTCTGGAAACCAGATGGCGTTTATACTTTGACAGTTTTGCAGCGTCTAATCAGCCTGACTCTAAAGGCAATGCACAGGCGGATGCTACTTTAAACCGAGAAACTTCCCCCAAAGAGATGCATGATTATTTTATAAATTATGCACAACATAAACATGCTCGTGGTTTTGAAACAGAGACAAGTTTTGATCATGAGAGAAAACAGGTGCAGGTACTGGAGCTGATTGATGCCTATCGTTTTCGCGGGCACCAGGTGGCAAATATCAACCCACTAAATGGTCGCCGAGAACCCTGGCTTGCAGAACTTACACTTGAATATCACGAATTATCAGAAGAAGATTATGATATGGTATTTGAAACCGGTTCACTTGCAACTGCTGAACTTTTGCCGCTAAGAGAAATACACCAGATTATTCAGCAAACCTATTGTGGCACAGTCGGTACTGAATATATGCACATAATGGAAACAGCGGAAAAACGCTGGATACAGCAGCGTCTGGAAACAGCTCGAGGTAATGCCAGCCTTAATGAAATTGAGAAAATTAATATTCTGCAGCAGCTGACAGATGCTGAAGGCCTGGAGCGCTACCTGCATTCAAAATATGTTGGCCAGAAACGTTTTTCACTGGAGGGCGGTGAGTCATTAATTCCTCTGCTTGATGAGCTGGTCCAATTTAGCGGTATCACAAAAGATTAAAGAAGTTGTTATAGGAATGGCCCATCGTGGCCGGCTTAATGTGCTGGTGAATGTTCTTGGCAAAACACCGCATGAGCTGTTTAGTGAATTTGATGGCACTAAAGAAATAACCGAGCTCACTGGCGATGTTAAATACCACATGGGTTTTTCATCAGATATGGACACTCCCGGTGGGCCCGTTCACCTGGCGCTGGCATTTAACCCGTCACACCTGGAGATAGTGGCACCGGTGGTTGTGGGTTCTGTTCGCGCCAGGCAGTGGCACCGCGGTGACAGTGAAGGTGATGAAGTGATTCCCGTGCTGATTCATGGTGATGCCGCATTTTCAGGTCAGGGTGTGGTAATGGAAACATTGCAGATGTCGCAGTCACGTGGGTTATTTAACACACGGCACCAGTACATATCATTGTTAATAACCAGATCGGTTTTACCACCAGTGCACAGGATGACGCGCGCTCAACTTATTACTGTACTGATATTGCGAAAATGGTAGGTGCACCTATTTTTCATGTTAATGCGGATGATCCTGAAGCGGTTGTGATGGTAACGCGCATCGCCCTGGAGTATCGTAATAAATTTAAAAAAGATGTAGTCATCGACATGGTGTGTTATCGCCGTCATGGCCATAATGAAGCAGATGAACCATCAGCGACCCAGCCGATGATGTACAGGAAAATTCGTGCAATTGAAACCACACGTACAATTTATGCGAAAAAAATAATAGCTGACAAAGTATTAACGCAGCACCAGTGTGACGTTATGGCGCACAGTGTGCGTCGAAATACTGGAATCTGGTGAGTGTGTTGTGCCGCACAAATTACCGCAGCACAAAGCAGACCTGTCGACACATGTTAACTGGAATGATTATATTTCTGATTCAATATTAAGCGATGTTGATACCGCTGTTCCATTATCAATGATTCGTGAAGTTGCAAAAGTATTTGAGTATCTCCCTGAAGGATTTCAGTTGCAATCTCGTGTTGCAGAAAATTATGGCTGACCGTCTTAAAATGACTGCAGGTGGCTTTGTCTGTTGACTGGGGTTATGCTGAATTGATGGCTTATGGCACCCTGGTTAAACAGAAATATTCTGTACGTCTGTCAGGGCAGGACAGTGGTCGTGGTACATTTTTTCATCGTCATGCTGTGTTGCATAATCAGATCGATGGTACGTCCTATGTTCCGTTAAGAGAATTAGGTGATAAGGAAGGTAATTTTCGAGTGTTTGATTCTTTATTGTCTGAACTGGCTGTACTGGGATTTGAATATGGTTTTTCTACCACCGAACCTAAAACCCTGGTATTGTGGGAAGCGCAGTTTGGTGATTTTGCTAATGGCGCCCAGGTTGTTATTGATCAGTTTATCTCTTCAGGTGAGCATAAATGGGGGCGCGCCTGCAGTTTAGTGATGTTATTGCCACACGGCTTTGAAGGCCAGGGTGCAGAACATTCTTCGGCACGACTGGAAAGATATCTGCAGTTATGTGCGGTGCATAATATGCAGGTATGTGTGCCGACCACACCCGCACAGATGTTTCATTTATTAAGGCGGCAGATGATACGAAATTGCCGTAAGCCATTAATTGTAATGACGCCAAAAAGTTTATTACGTCACAAATTATGTGTCAGCACACTTGAAGATTTAACACATGGTACATTCAACTGGGTCATGCCTGAGATTGATGAGATTGATGCTGAAAAAGTTAAACGTGTCATTATCTGCAGTGGAAAAATTTATTATGAACTGCTGGAAGCTAGAAGGGTAAACCAGGTTTATGATATAGCGATATTGCGTATTGAACAGATTTATCCATTTCCGGGTGAGCGGCTTGATGAGTTATTATCGCAATATACCAATACCAACGAGCTTATCTGGTGTCAGGAAGAGCCGAAAAACCAGGGGGGCTGGGATTTTAGTAAGCTGCGTATTCCGGCATTTCTTAATGAACGCTGGCAACTTGGATATGCAGGCAGGCAGCCATCTTCTGCACCCGCAGTCGGTTCGGCAAAATTACATGCAAAAGAACAGCAGGAAATTATATATGCAGCATTGGCACTCCGTTAAGGTTATATTAATAGATTCATTAATATAACCTTAACGGAGTGCTGGCCATTGCTGAATAAATGATTATGGTAAAAATTATATGAGCATTGAAATAAAAGTTCCTGAATTACCGGAGTCAGTAGCGGATGCTGTTGTCGCTAACTGGTACAAAAAAATTGGCGAAACAATTGCTGTAGATGAGGTTTTAGTTGATCTTGAAACCGATAAAGTTATCCTGGAAGTGCCGGTTGTTAAGTCGGGTGTGGTAAAAGAAATTTTATTTTCTGTTGGGGACACGGTAACTGCAGGCCAGTTGCTGGCCGTTATAGATGAGACTGCGCAGTCTGGGGCAGAGGTAGATCGGCAGGACACCAGTCAATCTTCTGCAACAACTGAGGTGAAAGTAGACGCAAATGCAGACACAAAAGCAGAAGCGGAAACAAATAATGAAGCTGCAACTCAAAAAACCGTCGGTGCGATGAGCCCGTCAGTTAGAAAGCTGGTCGTTCTAAATGCTATTGATGAAAGCGAGTTACAGGGCACAGGTAAAAATGGACGAATTTTAAAACAGGATGTAGAGAAGTACCTTGCAGAAAGGGCCATACGAGAAAATAAAGCAGCTTCTGCTATAGATGACAGTTCTATTATGGCTTCGCAACAAGCAGTTTCCGGAGAACGTCTTGAGCGCCGTGTTCCGATGACTCGCCTGCGTGCACGCATAGCCGAGCGTCTTCTACAGTCACAACAACAGGCGGCCATTCTTACCACTTTTAATGAAGTCAATATGAAACCGGTAATGGAGCTGCGTGCACGTTATAAGGACGCTTTCGAGAAAAAGTTTGGCGTGCGCCTGGGATTTATGTCGTTTTTTGTTCAGGCCAGTGTCGAAGCATTAAAACGTTTCCCGGAAATCAATGCATCCATCGATGGCAATGATATTGTTTATCATGGCTATTATGATATCGGTGTGGCGGTATCAGGGCCAAATGGCCTGGTTGTTCCTATTGTCCGCGATGCAGACATTCAATCAATAGCTGAAATTGAGCAGTCCATCATTGACTATGCAAAAAAAGCTATGGAAAGCAGTCTGTCTATAGAAGACATTACTGGCGGCACTTTTACTATATCTAATGGCGGTGTATTTGGTTCAATGTTATCTACACCGATTATAAATCCACCGCAAAGTGCCATTTTAGGTATGCATAATATTACAGAAAGGGCCATGGTGGTTGATGGAGAAATAAAAGCCCTGCCAGTGATGTACCTGGCCTTGTCGTATGATCATCGTTTGATTGATGGCAAAAGTGCAGTACAGTTTCTTGTTACTATCAAACAGCTGTTAGAAGATCCTTCACGTTTGTTATTAGGGGTGTGATCATGTCGTCAAAATGGGATGTTGTGGTAATAGGCGCCGGACCGGCAGGTTACGTTGCGGCCATACGTTGTGCGCAGCTAGGTTTGAAGACGGTTTGTGTTGATGAGTGGCTTACGCTTCGTAATAAACCATCCCTGGGTGGGACCTGTTTAAATGTAGGTTGTATCCCGTCAAAAGCATTACTGGAATCTTCATATTTATATCATCAGGCCAAAGTCGAGCTTGAACAGCATGGCATTACGGCACCATCACTGGATATAGATGTTAAGGCCATGCAGGCGCGTAAGAACAAAGTGGTCAATGAGTTGACACAGGGTGTGAGCGCACTGTTAAAAGCTAATAATGTAAAAGTGGTTCATGGGCATGCAAAAATTACCGCTGTTGATACTGTTGAAGTCTCCAGCCGCGAAACACAAACAAAAATTGATGAGTTAACCGCTGCGAATATTATTATTGCCACGGGGTCATCACCCGTTCGACTGCAGCAGGTAGAGCTGATAGAAGGTCATATTCTTGATTCAGCCGGCGCCCTTGATCTTGATGCTGTGCCTGAACGTCTGGGTATTATTGGCGCAGGGGCGATAGGACTTGAAGTGGGCAGTGTCTGGTCGCGTCTGGGTTCACAGGTGATATTACTGGAAGCGATGCAGGACTTTTTGCCTATAGCCGACAGTAAACTGGCTGGTCTGGCAAAACGAAGCCTTACAAAACAGTCACTGGATATTCGACTTAATGCCAGAATGGTTTCAGCAGAAGTTAAAAAACAAAAAGTTCATGTGCTCTATGAAGACAAAGCCGGTCAGCAGAAAGAGGTTTTTGACAAATTAGTCATTGCTGTTGGCCGCAAGCCAAACAGTGATCGTTTGTTTGGCGAAGAGCTGGGCATTGAAAGGGACGAGCGTAGTTTTATTATGGTTGATAAAAATTGCCAGACTAGCGTACCCAATATTTATGCCATCGGCGATGTGGTTGGTGGGCCCATGCTGGCGCATAAAGGTTCAGAAGAAGGTATTATGGTTGCTGAGCGTATTGCCGGGGGCCATGCTGAAGTTAATTATGATCTAATTCCTTCTGTAATATATACCCATCCGGAAATTGCCTGGGTAGGTAAAACAGAAGAAGAATGTAAAGCGGCTGGGTTGAAGATAAAGGTAGGCAGTTTTCCTTTTGCAGCCAGTGGCCGGGCGCGCGCTATGGGTGAGACGGAAGGCCTGGTAAAAATCATTGCGGATGCTGAAACCGATGTGGTATTGGGCGTGCATATTTTTTCAGTGCAGGCATCAGAGTTAATAGCACAGGCGGTTTTAATGATGGAAATGCAGGCTACAGCAGAAGACATCGCCTTAACCATGTTTGCTCATCCGACCTTGTCCGAAGCTTTGCATGAAGCGGCAACTCCGCGAGATGCGCTGCCGACGACACGACGAGTTTGAAATCGCCGGTTCGAAATGCGTCGTCGTGGCCGGCGCCGTAGCGTTCGAAGAGAGCGAGCAAGGTGGGCACCACCAGAAGATCGGTCACACGATGTGTGTAGATCGCGTCGAGCAGTTCGCCGATGCGCGACACCGAAAAGGGAACCGGACGCACGCAGGTGGCACCGATGAGCCAGGGCACCAGACAGCCGTGAACGAGTCCATCGGTATGACTCAAGGGGAGCGCGCTCATCAGCCGTGTGTCGTGGTCATAGCCGAGGTGGGTGCTGAGGGTTCGGACATGCGCGATGAGGCTGCGACGCGAGATGCTCACCGCTTTCGACCCGCCGGTGGAACCGGATGTGAAGAGCACATAGGCTTCCAGCTCGTCGTCGATCTCTTTCAGATCCGACGTGGCTTCCAGATCTGAGAGCACGGCCGGATATGTCGCTTGGTGATTCCTCATCGGGCTGGGGTCGACCCCATCAAACGGCGGATCAGTGCACCGCCTTTCTGAAGCTCGTGGGATATGGCGAGTACCGTCGACACCGATGAGAGATCCCAGGCCTCGACCAGGTCCCGGTCGACAATCGCCGCCCGGGGTGAAACCAGATCGACGAGGTGTGAGACCTCTTCGCCCGCCGAATCGGGATCAACGATCACCGCGGAGAGTCCGTTGGCGAGGCACGCCGCCACCAGGGTGACGGTGTGCGATCGTTGCGGCTGCAGACGAGAACCCGGTGACCCGGATCGAGACGCCACGATGGAGAACAGGCGTCCCGAGTCGTGCGATCCGATCACCCAGCTCACCACGTTTCAGCTCCCGGCGCCTACCCGCGGAGTCGCTCCACACCATGAAGACTCGCCCGGGACGAGAACCATGCATGGCGCGCTCGATCGCCGACGAGAGATCAGGCGTCACCGATCACCTCGAGCAACCACTCGCGCTGCACCTTACCGGTCGCGGTTCGTTCGATCGATGTACACGCCTGCAGCCTCGACGGCAGGTTCTTGCCACCGAGCCTGGCGTGAAGAAAAGCCCGAAGATTGAAGAGCCACTCTTCACTCGAGTCGCTTCCGGGGACCGGGACCACCAGAGCGCAAAGCTCATCGATCTTGGTGGTGCCGTCGAAAACCGCCGTGGTTGCGTCAAGAACCTCCGGGTGTGATCTCAGCGCCTCCTCGATCTCTCGGCCCGAGATGATCTCACCATGCGGTCCCTTGACGATGTCGCCGCTGCGACCGATGAGTTCGACGGTGCCGTCCTCGCGGTGCAAACCGAGATCCCCGGTTCGAAACCACGGGCCCGAAAAGGCTGCGTCCGTCGAACACGGATCGTCAAAGTACTCGAGCATGAGATTCGGGCTCTGAATCCACAATTCCCCGATCTCGGACTCCCCGACAGCATCGCCGTCGATGATCGCTGACCATGAACAACGCCTCGACCGGCACCCCGATGCAAGGAGGCGCTGCAGGGCTCTCGGTTTGGCAGATCGCCTGCGCAGAAACCCGCGGTCTCGGTGAGGCCGTAGTAGCTCAGAACCTCCACACCGAATGCAGACTCGAACTCGGCGCGCACCACAGGGGACAAGAAGCTGCCGGTCGTCAGCACTCTGCGAAGGCTCTTCAGCGCGTCAGGCCGCAGGCGGTGGCGAATATTCACGAGTTGCGTCAGTGTCGCGGGCACTGTGGTGAGCAGCGTGCCATCGTGCCGGTCGATCATCTCGGAAATCCCGATCGCGGTTGCCCGCTGATCGGGAGGCTCGATCATGATCGAGCAGCCGGCGACGACCGATGCCACCACCGGATTTCTCAGCCCGCTCATTGTGTGCAGTTCGCCGGGACTGACGAGCACGTCGTCGTTCCGCCATTCATAGATCTCCGCCATCAGGCGCGCGCTGTTGAGCAGTGCCTGGTGGGAGAGCACGACGCCTTTCGGCTTGCCGGTTGTACCCGAGGTGAAGAGCACGACGGCAGGCTGCAGCGCGAACGATCCGGGAGCGGGCAGTGAGCCGGTTGCCGGACCCCTGTAGTCAAGCCAGTCGGCAAACATCTCGGCATCGTCGCCATCCGGGCACGTGCCATCGACGACAAGCACCCCACCGAGTCCTGCCGGCACCAGACCCGCGCGATCGCCGTCTGCGAGGATCAGCGAGGGGCGAATTCTCTCCAACAAGCCCATGATCTTGTCGGTGGGTAAGGCGGGATCCAGGGGAACGACGGCTGCACCGACGCGGACCGCGGCCCAGAAAAGCAGGACGGCTTCCATGTGTACCGGGCACCACAGGACGATTCGGTGACCCGAACCGATGCCCGCAGAAACGAGGCGAGCTGCGATGCGTTCGACGATGCGGTCGGCCTCCTGGTAGCTGATGACAGCGCCATCGATGTCGTCGATGAGAAAGGGTCGGTCTCCGTGCACCCTGACCGACTGCCGCCACAGCTCGCCGAGGTCCTGCCTTGGTGCGACCGGGCCGGGCTCCGTCGTCTGCGCCACATCGGGCGGCACCAGACATGAGAACGCGGACGATTCTCTGCCCTCCGCAGCATCCTCGATCGGCGTGTAGTAGATCTGCATGCACTTGCGACAGACTTCGTTCTCGCCGTACTGCCCGGTGCGAAGCTGATCTCGCAATTGACGATACAGCTCGTTGTGCCAGATCTCGACGAGGCTTTCGTCGGCCACGTTGCCCATACGATTGTCACCGTTGTAGTCGCGGCAGCATGGCACCACGTCACCGTTCCACTGGACGACCAGGTGCTGCCACGGAAAGGGGCACGGCATGCCGGGCGGGTAGGTGCCGTACTCTCCTAGCTCCGCCATATCCGGCTCGCCCCATGGGAAGAAGGTTCGAATGTCGACCGCGATTCCTCGTCGTTCCCATTCCCATTTGAACGGCAGGATCTGGTCGCGGTTTTCTTTGAGGTGGATCATGCGCACGACGATCTCGGTCTCGGCCTTCAGCTTCTTCTTCT
>CAVYHW010000023.1:0-11167 GCA_963768215.1 uncultured Gammaproteobacteria bacterium | reverse complement strand
TTTTGTTGTACTGGCTTCGAGTACGTATTGCTCATCGGTGGTGGATTTTTTCAGGCGGTCTTTATCCAGATCGTACTCTAGCGCATCAAACGGACCATGAATGCGTACATAGACCGGTTCACCTAAAATCTTTTCTGCCGCCGTTTTACCACGTGGCAATCTTACTGATGAAGTAACATCCAGTGTGTTCTGCATAATATCGGCATAGCCTTCGGCCCTTACCTGCACTCGCCTGGAATCCATTAAGAAGTCCCTGGTGGTCGCTTTGCCATTGGCCAGATTCACTGTACTATGAATTTTGTCAAACACTGTCACATCACGCGGTTGATAGCTGCCCATGATGGTTTCTGACATACCAAAGCCTTTGCTTCGAACATAATCAGCAATGGATGAACGCATATAAAATTCCGGATCAAAACCATCCACCCTGGTTTCTTTCATATCTAGTAAGATCTTGCCGGTACTGGCTCTTTTCAGCTGGTTAAGCGAATCACCCGTGGTTTTAACATCCATTGTCAGCTTCAGTGCGCCATCCATTGTTATCGGTTTCTCACCCATCAGGCCGTCAAGAAATGGATTGACCACCGGCCCCACCTGCAATTGATTAGCATCAAAAGTAATCGCATAAGCCGGTTTTTCTTTTTGTACATTCATATTAACTGACGAGCTTAGCTGCCCTTCGAGCACTTGCATTGAAAGCGGCTTGATAGCAATCTCGCCATTTTGCGCGTTTAAAGACATTAAAAAATGTTTAATTTCATATTCTTTGGCGGTCAAAGCATTGATGTGAAAATCACCCTTAACATCCAGCTGGCGCATTAGTTCAACAGGCAACACAATTTTTTCATCGCCGGTGGGTTTATCTTTTACCGGGGCGTTTGCATTAGCGCCTTTTTCAGCAGAGAGCGTTTCACTGGCAGAGGGTTGTTTAACAGCAGGCGGCAAATAATCATTAATATTAAAATGATCAAGCACAAGGTCATAACGTAACTGCTGTTTGCTTAAATTAATAACATGCAACCAGCCGCTTAAGGTGCTGCCATCGAGCAATAAACTAAACTCGTTTGCTTCCAGTTTTTCACCCTGTAATTTAATTTTCGTTTTTAGCGACACGTTATGCAGTGCATCGGCATTTGCCATCACCGGCAACGCCACCCCCACACGGGTTGTCAGCTGACGTGCGTTAAACGGCATCACTTCGATACCACCCTGTATCAATGGTGTTTGCAGGAACTGTGACACCTTAATATCCGCCTGTGTAATGGTGCCTAATGCAGATAGCTGCAGCTGCTTCAAGGTAATGCGCTGCTCATCCATCAACACTTTAATCGTGGATTTAATTTCCAGCTGTTCATCCTGTGTTAAACCCAAACCCGAGCTGGCCCCAGAACTAGCATTGGCCCTGGCAGAAATGGTAAACACCAGATCAGCCAGATCAAACTCGGTAAAGTCTTTATTAAAGGTTAATTGCGTAGTGAGCTTAAGGTCTGAGTCAACAGGTGGCTGGCTATTTACAATGTGTGCACCAAACTCAATGTCAACCGGCCGATCAAATTCAATGGCACTGCTTGTTAAGTTCAAGTCTGAAACGGTGGCTTTAGTGTTGCTGCTGCGGTCATCGTAATGAATCTGTGCATCAACAAATTCAAAGCCTTCCACCAGCAAGGCCTGTAAAGGGACAGTCTTACTATCAGCAGCATCTACTGGTGGTTGCTCCAACGGCTCCTGTTTTGACTGAACGAGACTGGACCAGTTATTGGACTTATTTTCAGCGACTTCAAGCGAGACATTTAAACCGTGCAATCGAACAGTGTTGACCTGTACTTGCTGTCTAAGCAGTGGCAATACATTAACCTTGATATCCAGCTGTTTAATCGCTGCGAACGCCTCTGCCTTAAATCCTTCAGCATTACCCAGCACAACATTTTCTACTTTCAGGCCAACCCAGGGGAAAATAGATAATACGATATCGCCATCAATGGTGAAATCACGGCCCGTTGCCTTTTCAACCTGCGCTATAATTTGTGGTTTATAGTTATTGGCATCAAACGTGGCAACAAATGCCAGCACCGCTAAAAGCAATAATGCAACAACGATAAAAAAGACTTTTATTGAACGGCCTAATACCTTCATCTTTGCTTCCTCGTGAGCCGACGCTCAAGTGAGCAGTGAACAGCTAAATCATGCCACAAATATCAGTACGGCAATTTTAAATTTAAAAATTTTACAGTCTTCTGTACACAATTAAATTAATAGTTTTTAACTGTTAGTTATTCACTATTAACTATTCACTGCTCTTCAGTTTATTGAATCAAAATAAACAAAGCGGTCTGTCCACGTTGCACATTAAACAGAATCTGTTCATCGTTGAAGTTTACCATTTTCTTCAAATCATTCAGTGTTTTTACCGGCACACGATTGACCGATAAAATCAAATCATCTTTTCTCAGGCGCGCGTTCCAGGCCTCACTGCCACGCACCACATTAGACACCACAAGATATTTATTAGCACCATCTTCATGACTTTCAATCACCGCACCGGCCAGTTTTGGATTAATTTTTTCACCCGCAATCGACTGTTCAATTTCATCTTCTATATAAGCCGTGAGTTTCATTTCCTTGCCATCACGAATTACCGTAATGTCCATTTTTGCACCGACACGCATCAAGCCAACCATGTTTCGCATCGCTGAAGCGCTTTTTACCGGTGTACCATTGATTTCAGACACTACGTCACCGGCTTTTAAACCGGCTTTACTGGCGGCAGAATTTTCAACCACCTGGGAAATAACCACACCCTGGTGCATGTCCATGCCGAAAGCACGCCCCAGCTCCGGTGTCAGGTTTTGCATGATGACGCCTAACATACCACGGCGCACTTCGCCATACTCAATCAACTGGCTGGTTATTTCACGCACCATATTGATTGGAATAGCAAAGCCAATGCCCACGTTACCTGTACCTCCAGACGCCAGAATTGCGGTATTAATACCAATCAATTCACCGCGTAAATTCACCAGCGCACCACCTGAGTTACCCGGGTTAATTGATGCATCGGTTTGAATAAAGTCTTCATAACCCTCGATGCCCAGTCCTGTTCGCCCCAGGGCGCTGATAATACCCGAGGTCACTGTCTGGCCTAAACCGAAGGGATTACCGATAGCAACAGCAAAGTCACCAACACGTAATTTAGAGGAGTCTGCAAAAGGAATACTTGTCAGCTTTTGATCGTAATCTATTTTTAAAATGGCCACATCGGCTTCTGAATCCGAACCGATGATTTTTGCTTCCAGTTGCCGCCCATTAAACAGCGTCACTGAGATTTCATCCGCGCCATCGATCACATGAAAATTGGTTACAATATAACCGGTATGCTCATCGAAAATGACACCTGAACCCAGGCTTTTAACTTCTTTACGTTGCGGCAGATTTTCAAAGCCCTTGAAAAATCGTTTGAATAGAGGGTCATTTAAGAAAGGATGGTTCTCTACGTCTACGGAGCCGCGTGTCGCAATATTCACCACCGCCGGACGTATTTTTTCTATCATCGGCGCCAGGCTGGGAATGGCTTGCCCTTCTGCACTGACAGGCAACACAGCATATGCATTCGAGGTAAAAACCGTGAAAACAAAGATGGCAGAGAAGAATAGTGTTCTAACAATAAACATACATTCACCTAATAATTTTTAAAGTGCCAAATAGACACACTGTGCTTTATATAGTTCAGCCTTATAAAGTGCAACATGAAAGTACAACATTTCGTTCCATCATATATGCATATTACTACTAAATACAAGATGACTTGAAGTTACCCACCTTACCTGATAAGTTTTACCATCACTACAGAAAATCAGGAAAAATTATGCCTCAGCTCGCCCGTTTAGCCAGTCTTATCGTTGTATCATCAGCTCTTTATGCCTGCTCTAATGAAGGCAATGACAATCAACCGCTGGAGACACTGGAGCAGAAAGCCAGCTACAGTTTTGGTGTGGATGTCGCCGCCCGCTTAAAACAGCAGGGTATCGAGCTGGACATCAAGGCGCTCAACCAGGGCATTGCCGATGCCTCTAATGGCAGCGAACTTGCATTAAACGATGAAGAACGCTTACAGGCAAAAACTGACTTTCAGACACAATTACAGCAGGCGCTGATTAAAAAACAGACATCAATCGCTGAAACAAACCTGGCGGCAGGCAAAGCCTTCCTTGAGGAGAATGCGAAAAAACCCGGCGTAATCACCACAGAAAGCGGCCTGCAATACAAAATCCTGACCACCGGTGACGGCAAACAACCTAAAGATACTGACACCGTGACCACACACTATAAAGGCACCCTGATTGATGGCCGTGAATTTGACAGCTCATACAAACGTGATAAACCGGCCTCCTTTCCGGTAAAAGGCGTAATCAAAGGCTGGACCGAAGCCCTGCAGTTAATGCATGTTGGCGATAAATGGCAACTGTTTATTCCCTCTGAACTGGCTTATGGCGCAACTCAACGCGGTGAGTTGATTCAGGCGAATTCGGCGTTGATTTTTGAAATAGAGTTGTTAGGGATTAAGGAATAGTTCATGGTCATTAGTTGTTGGTTATTTGTCTTTGACGAACGACCAACGACTACTAACTAATGACCCTCTGTTGATATTATTCTATATTCTGGATCTGCTCGCGCATCTGTTCAATTAAAACCTTTAGTTCCACCGATGCGTTAGTGCTTGAAATATCCGCAGATTTTGAACCCAGGGTATTGGCTTCCCGGTTAAGTTCCTGCATTAGAAAGTCCAGTCTTCGTCCGACGGCTTCATCACGCTTTAAAATATCTTTAATTTCATTTAAGTGGCTATCAAGACGGTCCAGTTCTTCATCAACATCCATTTTTTGCGCAAGATGCACTAATTCCTGCTCCAGCCGGTCACTGTTTACTTCAATCTTTATTTCATCCAGACGCTCACGCAATCTTTGCTGATAACGTGTGTGAATTTCGGGCAACTTGTCACGTGTCTGGTTAACAATTTGCTGAACTGCGTCACAGCGCTGAATTATCATCTCACGTAAGCGCTCACCTTCACGCTCTCGATTTGCAAGCAGCTCATCTAGTGCTGCTATCAACCCTGCTTCGGCTGCTTCCAGTACTGATTTCATATCTAATTTTGATTCCTGCACCACTCCGGGCCACATCAGTACATCGATAGGATCAACTTCTGAAGGCTGATGTAACAAATCATTTATTTCATGACAGGCACTCACCAGTATATGCGCCTGCTGATGATTTATATTGATAGCAGCAGCCTGCTTTGCGCTTGCGTTAAAGCGTAAAAAACATTCAACTTTGCCTCGCGTTAAACGTTGTTGCACTAATTCACGAAAACTCGTTTCACTGGCGCGAAAATCTTCCGGCATTTTAAAAAACAGCTCAAGATAGCGGTGGTTCACACTGCGTATTTCCCAGATAAGTTCACCCTCTTCCAGGTTTTGCTGTGTGCGCGCAAACGCGGTCATGCTTTTTGTCATACCAATACCCATTGTTTAAACTGCTAAATTGCGCAAGTCTAGCATGACTGCATAACCAGGGAACCTCTGATTAAGGCTGGGTGAAACAGATTGAAGTTCAGGATTTTTCAAGAGCAAGGCGGTAAGCACTTGTAATAGCGGGGCTATTGCATGTGCTTGCCAACGCAGCTGTTGGCCAACGATTGGCAATTCTGGCTGTGCTCAAGCTGTACATCAACGACTTAATCAGAGGTGCCATGGCTTAGTACTAAATAATCTCAGCCATGTATAATACGCGCACTAAAATTACAGAGGTTTTAACTACATGCGTCCAAGCAACCGCAAACCCGATGAAATGCGTCCCATAAACATCACTCGTAACTATACAAAACATGCCGAGGGCTCCGTGCTGGTTGAATTCGGTGATACCAAAGTCATTTGCACTGCAAGTGTCGAAGAAAGAGTGCCCGGCTTTTTACGAGGCAAGGGACAGGGCTGGGTAACAGCAGAATACGGCATGCTGCCGCGTTCCACGGGATCACGCATGCGCCGCGAAGCATCAGGCGGCAAACAGGGTGGTCGTACCATGGAAATACAACGCCTCATTGGACGTGCATTACGCGCCGGCATAAACCTTGAGCTATTAGGTGAAAATACTATCAGCATGGACTGTGATGTCATTCAGGCCGATGGTGGCACACGCACCGCCAGTATCACCGGAGCATGGGTTGCACTCAACGATGCCATACAACATTTGCTTGATAAAAAAATCATCAAAAAAAACCCATTGCATCATCAAATTGCCTCCGTCTCCGTTGGTATCTTTAGCGGCACCCCGGTGCTCGATCTGGATTATGCCGAAGATTCCAATGCTGAAACAGATATGAACGTTGTAATGAACAGTGATAATGGTTTTATTGAAGTACAGGGTACGGCTGAAGGTCACCCTTATAATAAAGATGAACTGAACAGTATGCTGGCGCTGGCAGAGAAAGGCATTAGTGAATTATTTGCTGTTCAACAGGCAGCCATAAAGAGTTAAATCACCATGAAAAAAATTACCAGGATTGTCCTCGCCAGTGGCAACGCAGGCAAGGTCCGAGAAATTAACAAGCTGTTTGCCGGTACTGGCATAGAAGTCGTTCCGCAATCTGAGTTTAATGTACCTGAAGTGCCTGAAACAGGGACCACTTTTGTTGAAAACGCTATTATCAAAGCGCGACATGCAGCGCGGTGTACCGGCCTGCCGGCAATATCCGATGACTCCGGCATTGAAGTTGATGCACTTGACGCCCGACCCGGCGTTTATTCCGCACGTTATGCAGGTGAAAATGCCAGCGATGAAGACAATAACAATAAAATGCTGGAAGAATTAAAAGGGGTAGCTGAAGCGGAACGGACTGCTCGTTACCAGTGTTTGATTGTGTTTATGCGTTCTCATACTGACCCGGTACCCATCATTACCCAGGGCAGCTGGGAAGGCCGGATTTTAGAAGCGCCACAGGGTGATGGCGGTTTTGGTTATGACCCGATATTTTATGTACCCACACATAACTGCTCGGGCGGCGAACTGCCACTGGATGTTAAAAACACCCTGAGTCATCGTTCCATTGCGCTGAATGCCATGCTGGAAGAATTTAAAAAACATAAATATATTTAAAAATTAAAAGAAAAAACTATTTAAGTCCACAGATGAACGCAGATAAACACAGATGTTTAAAAGCACAAAATACTTTTATCTGTGTTCGTCTGTGGATATAGTTTTTTTGCTTTTAAGAATTTGCATTCATTTGCTGTAGAAGTTCTTCACTAAAAACATGACCATTCTTCTGTGTAGTGACATCAATCTACAACACCTGCAATCCCTGTTTGATCGTTACGGTATGGATATTAAAACCGTAAATGATAACGAACCCATCCCCGGCAGTTTCTGGCAGCCACCGGAAGCAGGCCTGATCGCAAACACACTTTTCATTCGTAACGACACCCCGCTACACTCTGCTTTGCATGAAGCCTGTCATTACATCTGTATGGATGAGCTGCGCAGGAAAGATCTGGATACCGATGCCGGTGGTAGCTGCTATTGAAGAAAATGGCGTCTGTTACCTGCAAATTCTTTTATCAAATTACCTGGATGAAATGGGAACAGCACGCATGTTTAACGACATGGATGAGTGGGGTTATTCTTTTCGTTTAGGTTCGGCTCAGGCATGGTTTGAGCAGGATGCGGAAGATGCTTTTGACTGGTTAGTAAAAAATAAAATTATCACAGCTGGCAGCAAACCAACATGGAAGCTTTGCAGGTAAAAGTTTTCCAATAAAAAAGCCCTCCGAAGAGGGCATAATTTTTATACATTTATAATATTATTATTAGAAATTAAAGTTTGCCTGTGCACTTAAGATATCAACAGAAGATTCATAGGTGCCTGTCAAGGTAGCGCCAGATGTTCCTTCATTCTCTGGGAGTCCATTATTAATATCAGTATCACTGATAAACAGATGCGAGTAACCAAAGTCCAGTGACCATGTACTTGATGGTTTATAACCCAGACCCAGACTTAACCAGGTACGGTCATTGCCAGGGATCCTGGCGGTGGTTAATTCTGGTGACTGGATAGGCGTCTGATCCAGTGCTAAACCACCACGGTATATCCATTTTTCATTTGGTTTGAAATGTGCACCGATTGAATAACGGTTAGTATTATTATAAGCAAGATTCAGCGTTTTCTCCGTCCCAGGTAAGCCACCTGCCTCTACAATGGTAATCACATCCAGGCTGCTCCAGCCGGTCCATGTCCAGTCAGCCAGTACTGTCCATTTTGTATTTATGTCGCTAACAAAACTGACAGAAAATGTTTCTGGTAATTCAGCAGTGGCGTCCAGTGTTGTGTCTTGCAGGATATTAGCCCCAAAAGCCCCGCTAGCATTACCGGCAACCATATCTAAGGTACCATCCAGATCATAAGTGGAATTACCCGATACATTATGTTTGATAGCTGAACGGTAGGCGACACCCAAACGAGACTTTTCATCGAGATCAATCAGGATACCGGTATTCCAGCCCATTTCTGTTGAATCACCAGCCAGTTTTACACTACTATCGCGAGCAGCATTAGACGGAATCGTATAATCACATCCTAGTGGCATACCTGCTACCGCTTCAATTCTGGCACATATAACAAATGAATCAAGATTGTTCGTTAATTCCAGATCGGCATATTGAATACTGATACCAAATCCAATCGATACTTTTTCTGATGCTTTCCAGGCTATCGATGGATTGATATTGATAGTGGTGATTTCACTTTTTAGTCCATGATAACGTCCTACCCAGCCATTATCATATTCTGTTGATAACCCAAAGGGCACATTGACACCAACGCCAACGAAAACACCATTATCCAGCTCAGTCGAATAATAGAAATTAGGGATAAATACAGGATCACCAGTGGAAGAGTCTGGCACCACTCAAAGGGAACGCACCATTGGCAGCAGTTGAATTCCCGCTATCAGTATATTTTGCATCAGGTGAAACAATATGCCCAGCAACAACAATTTGTGAACCTGATAAACGTGTCATACCCGCCGGATTAAAATAGATAGTACTGGCATCCTCAGCAATGGCAGCAGCACCCGCATAGGCGACACCCTGTCCACTGGCGCTTTGCTCAATCAATCCGAAGGAACCCGCTTGAGTCACTGTAGAGGCGCTTGCAATACCCACAGCAAGCATTGTTTTTGAAAAAGCAGCTCTTATATTATTATTCATTCTATTAAGGCTCTGTTATTATTAATGAATTGTGCGGAATATTACGCTAGCTGACCTAAATTGCAAAACAGCATTTGCTAATATAGCTGGCTCATTTAGTAATTATTATTAAATTTTATTATAGTCCAGAAATAGAAGTTATTTTGCAGGCAGCACTTTAGGCCGTCGATTTTCATCGATTGCGACGTAAGTTAACGTTGCCTCAGTCACTTTAACGCAGGAAGTTTCCCCGTGCTTCATGCGCTGGGCATAAACTTCAACTTTCACTTTAATAGAAGTCCGGCCTTCAGCAACAATCTCTGCATAACAACTGATTAAATCGTCAACAAAGACCGGTTTTTTAAATTCAAAAGAATCAACAGCACGTGTTACTACCGGACCGCGAACACGATCCAGTGCAGGTATACTGCCGGCTATATCCACATAAGACATAATCCAGCCGCCAAAAATGCTGCCCCCAGAGTTCTGGTCTGCATGCATGGCAGGTACTCGAATGACAGGCATACGATTTTCAGGCAAGCTATCCCCAGGCGGATTATCTTGTGACCGATTATCCTGAGACTGGTTATCTGGAAACTGACTATTATCAGACATGCATTCACCTGTTATTCGTTTAATGCTAATGAAATACCCGGATTTAAATTAACATTAAAGCATGAAAACAAAAAGTATTAAATGCAACTTTATAAACTCACGTGGCATTCGCTAGATGCTCGTCTTGATGTACCGGTCGATTTCGACAATACGAACACAACAGCATTTATTATTTTTTGCCATTGTTTTACCTGCAGCAAAGAAACCATAACCACATATCGCTTAAGCCGCTTACTTGCAGAACAGGGTTATGGCGTTTTACGCTTTGATTTTACCGGCCTGGGAAACAGTGAAGGCGAATTTTCAGCAACAACTTTTTCAACTACACAGGACGATTTACAGTGCGCTATCAACTTCCTTAAGGATAATTACCATGAACCTGCTTTTCTAATGGGACATAGCCTGGGGGGTACAACAGCACTTTCAGTTGCACAGGATTACAGCAAAATCAAAGGCATTGTCACCATTGCCTCACCCAGCAACCCTGAACATGTACTCCATCATTTTGGCCATGCTTTAACGTTACTCGAACAAAACATAACGGCCAGTTTTGAAGTTGCCGGCCAGTACTTTGATATAGAACCTGAATTTGTCGAAAATGTTCGTAACTTTAATATGCAATCGTGTTTATCAAATCTGGATAAACCGGTACTTATTTTTAATATAGAAAATGATGAATTAGTCAATGAACAAAATGCAAAAGAAATTCAGCAATGGGTCAAAGGTGAAACAGAATTAATAACATTGAAAAATACAGATCATTTACTATCTGACAGGCAATCATCTGTGGACGTCGCTGAGAAGATTATTGACTGGTTAGACAACAAAAAATAAAAACTTTTTTAAATCCACAGATGAACACAGATGAACGCTGATATTTAAAACAAAAAATATTTTTATTTGTGTTCATCTGCGTTCATCTGTGTTCATCTGTGGATAAATTTTTTCATCTTTTCAAGGAATGAAAACAACCTACCAGCCAGTAGCAGCAGCTACACCTTTACCCAAATCAGCTGGGGAACGCACGGTATGTACCCCAACTTTTTCCAGTGCGGCAAATTTTTCTGCAGCCGTGCCTTTGCCGCCGGCAATAATGGCCCCGGCATGTCCCATACGTTTTCCTTTTGGTGCGGTGCCGCCGGCAATAAATGCAGTGACCGGTTTACTGACTTCTGACTGAATAAATTCTGCGGCTTCTTCTTCTGCACTGCCACCGATTTCACCTACCATTAAAATGGCTTCGGTTTGCGGATCATTTTCGAACAACTGCAAACAGTCTATAAAACTGGTGCCGGGAATCGGATCACCGCCTATA
>CAVYHW010000022.1:0-19532 GCA_963768215.1 uncultured Gammaproteobacteria bacterium | reverse complement strand
GCCCGCTCCATAGACGCTGGAAGATTTTGTACAGGAACTTTCTCACTCGAACCAACCTCGGTAGGTTTCGGAGGGTTCATCTACAAACTGTTCAAATGTATATTCGCAAAGCACTTCATGGGAGCGGTAATCAGGCAGCCCATTGGTAATTTTCTCAAGCGAGACGGTTCTTTTATTAAAATCTACGACTATTGTGGGAACGTCTTCGTTCCCAATTTGAACTAGAATAGCCTGAATTGAGGAGCACTTCATTATATCGTATAAAAAATCGTATTCTGAGACAGTAGGCCCAAAGGCCGAACGACTCTTCAGAAGGTCACGAACCAATACATGCAAGCCCGAACCGCTCCATCTGCCCGTCTGGAATATTAAACGGGGGAAGTTAGACTCCTTAGAGGGAATAAAAATTACATTACCTTGGTTACTCATTCTGGGTGACATGAGAATCAGCGGCACCACGACAATGATCGCTGAAAAGATATCCATCATGGCGCCAACCAGTAACAGGAACAGGTTTAGCAGCAGCAAAAACTGAAGCGGGCTGCTGATGTGCTCTTCAATGGTAGCAAGCAGTTTCATCGGCAACTGCGCATCAATCATCAGGTTCGTCAGTCCTAGCGCCACCAGCAGAATGGCCAGCAAGCTGCCGAACAGCACGCAGGTTTCAACAAGCAGACCAAAGAACTGGGTTTTCAGATCAATTTCCCTGTAGATGTAGACTTCAACGATGATGACATAGGCGGCGGTAACGGCAGCGGCCTCCATGATAGAGACAAAACCGCCAAAAATACCGGTGATAACACCAACAGGTAACAGCAGGTCCCAGATGCAGCCCCTGATTGTATCTACTAGAGCACTGAACTCAAACCGGTGTTTAATAACATTATTTTTTCTGCCCTGCGTCATGCTGTAGAGGGCAAGCATTATCATCAGTAAAGTACCCGGTACCACACCGGCAAAAAACATCTTTTCAATGCTGACGCCAGCCACAATACCGTAGATCAGAATAGCCAGGCTGGGTGGAAACAATAACCCCAGTGAACCGGATGTGGTGAGCAGGCCCAGGGAGAACTTTTCTTTATAACCCTCGCCTCTGAGGATAGGGTAAAGCAGTCCGCCGAGCGCCAGTATGGTGACACCGGAAGCGCCGGAATAGGCGGTAAAAAAAGCGCATGATCCGATGGCGACAATGGCCAGGCCGCCAGGCATCCAGCCGAAAGCAGCACGGTAAAAATTGACCAGCCTCTCTGGCGCGCCGCCGCCTGCCATCAATACGCCGGCAAAGGTGAACAGGGGTATGGCAATCATATTGGGTGATGAGGCCAGCCGGTTCATTTCAATGATCAATATGTCCGGACTGATGTCTGCACCATGGCTGGCGAGCAATCCACCAGCGGCAAGAACAGTGAACAAGGGTGCGCCGATCAGGGCAATTACAACAAGTAGTATTGCCGCTGCTATCATACTTTTGATTTTTTAAAGCAGATTAAAAAAAAGTGCAGGCTGAGTAGAGCAAAGCCAAACGGGTATATAAAAGTGAAAGGCAGCGACCAGCGTTCATTTGCTGGCGCGTATTGCCACTCGTCCATCACAAAAATACCAGCGTAGTAACTCATGAGTGCGCAGACAGCCGCAGAAAACAGCGCCAGTGGACAGCGAAATAGCCTTATCTGCTGCCTGTTCATCATGACTGTCAGGGCATCAATTTTAATATGTCGTAATTTTGATGTAGCAATAACCGCACCCATGGCGCCGCAAATGACCAGCAGGTTGCGATTAATGATTTCGATTTCAGCATAACCGAAATTGAAAACGTTTCGAGTTATGATCTGAAATAATGAAAGGGCGAGTAGTAAAAACAGGCTGAGAGCAGCAATAATGCTTTCAAATTTTACCAGTGCATGTTCAAATTTTTCAATCACTTGGTGCTTTTAGTTGAAGGCTGTATTGATTGCGCAGACTCCGCAGGAGCTAGCTCTGTCATTTTATCCGGCTGACGGCCTGACTGACTGGTGAGCAAACTTCGATAATCTGCCAGCATTTTTTTTGTCCTGGAGAAAATACTTGCCGGGATGTAATTCGTTTGTTCGAGGTAGCTTGCTGCATCATTTCGAATGGCCAGTATTTCGTCCATATTCACTTCATCCCAGTCGAACATAAATTCAATGCCGTTCTTTTCCAGGATGCCAATACTTTTTCTGTTTTCTTCACGCGCATTGAGTCGTATCTCATCACTCATTGATTTACCCGTGGTTTTTAGCATCTGCTGAAGATCAGCAGGCAGCTTATTAAAGAAGCGATTGCTGATAACAATACCGCCTATGGCATTGGTAAGCGGGATGCGCGTTGCATACTTGAGCTTGGAATACCATTGCAGTGCAATCGCGCCAAAGGTGGAGGTATATACGGTATCAATGCTGCCGTGTTTGGCGGAGAGCTGGGTATATACATCCATGATGGAAAGAGGCACAGGATCGATATTGGCCGCTTTAAAAAATGCCTCACCCAGAGGATCTCCCTGCCATAGCCAGATGCGCAGCTGTTTTATATCATCTACCGAGGTGATGCGTTTTGTTGAGAAGAAGTGAATAAATCCGACTTCAGGCCAGCCCAGTAATTCGAACCCGCTTTCCCTGAATCCAGTCTCCAGCTCAGGCATGATCTGTTCACGCACATAATCGGATTCAGCTACATTTTTGAATAGAAAAGGCATTTCCAGAACACGTGCAGGAGAATAAATCCGGCCAATGCCATAACCGGTAAACATTCCACCGTGCAGCTGGCCTTTGCGTATCTTACGCAGCACATCCGGCTCATCGCCCATAACGCCGCCTGAGTACATCTTGAATTTAATGCGGCCGTTACTTTTTTGTTCAACGTCCCTGACCCATTCATCAAGAATTTTTGACCAGGCAGTGCCCGTGGGCATTAAAGTGGCGAACTTTAAGGTGTAGGTTTTAGCGATACAGTTGCTGTTAAAAGCAAACAGTAAAACCAGGCAAAGTATTCTTAAAACCATTCACTTTCCTTGTTCAATAAGAGGCGGGCTTTACGTTTTGCAATTTGATTTTGCAGGCCTAGCTCCGGCATCAGGTCTTCAGGCGCATTAATGATGGCCGTTAAGCGATGGTGAAAATCCTGCTGATCATGCTGTTGCCTGGCAAGATACTGCGCCTGCAGCAGGTCCGGAATCAGTAGCTTGCTGTCGGTTATTTCACGCGCGCGGTCAAAGTGTTGCCGTGACTTTTCAAAGTTGCCGCCGAGCAACGGTGAACGGCTACCGTAATAGACGCCGAAGTACATATGGGCGCCGCCATAGTAAAAGCTATCTTCAAGATCTACCACACGCTGCATTAAGGCAGTCGCCCTGACAAGCTGCGCAATGGCTTCGGGATCACTGCGGTGCATGTCTATCCATTTTCCCCAGCAACTGGCAGTCCAGAACATAGCGGCCACGTCATCTTCGTCCATACCGCTAACCTGTTTCTCAAAATCAGCAATCGTGCTGTTTTCCAGATTTTTGGCACCATTGATTTCAAGCGCAGTCAACCCGTGTTTCAAGCCACGCAGGTAAAAAGCCGAGGCGCGTTCGGGCTGATTGTCCTCATTGAAGCCATACGACAACCCATAGTAGGCCTGCGCAGCAAAAGTATGCAACTGTGCATTTTCCGGATCAATACTGATCATGCCTCTAAGCATATTGAGATTGGCCGGGATGGAGTCCTCAGCCAGGGCAAGATCGGTTTCATGATTGAGAGCTTCAACACCGCCTTCAATCATTGGCGTCGATGCCCGCACCAGCATCTGGTCGAATGAACATCCGCTGATTAACAGCAGGGAAGAAAAAATGAGTATCAGTTTCATATTCATATTCATATTAGTAATCATCAATATATTGATTTAATTATTGTTGTTGACTCTAAATCTTAAGCGGAGATACTATTATATCCGGCCTTTAGTCAATGCTTGCAGTGCTTTGGTTTTATGACATGCTCCATGATGGTTGTCAAGTTAGATCGCCTTAAAGCACTGCTATTACAAGTTGGCCTGTAGATAAATGTACACTGAGCTTTGCTCTTGTGGGTACACCCGACCAAAGCAGGGGTTTTCTGCTTGTGTGATTGAATTTCACTGGTGAGAGGGGAAAAGGATGTATGGACTAACAACGTATTTATTTTGCAAATACAGGCCTGCCACGGTTTTTATCTGCCTGGCAGTGATATCCAGTACAATTCTTGCCTCATCCGAGCTTCAAACTGGAGTACCCTCTGAAATTGCAGCCTATACGCTGCAAAGAGAAAAAACAACAGAACCAGCAACGCTGCTACGGCAGAACAAGCCGGCGCCTGAAATAGAAATCGTTGAACATAGCGGCGTTTACCAGATAAAGACCGTTGCTGTTATTAGAGCGCCCGCCAGGCATGTGCGCCATGTACTTACCGATTTCATGCATATCTATAGATTAAATCCTTCAATTATTGAAAGTAATGTACTTAAACAGCACGATGATGACTCAGTTAACGTAAGGACAAAAGTTATCGGCTGCGCCGCCTATTTCTGTGAAGAACTGGAAAGGGTAGAAAAGGTATACATGCTGCCTTCGGGTGATTTGTATGCGGAAATTATTCCCGAGCTAAGCCAGTTCAAATCAGGACATACCTACTGGCGCATCAAGGAAGTGGATAACCATTGTGAAGTCACCTATGAATCAAATATGGATCCTGATGTTTTTATTCCACCGGTTGTTGGCAAGTTTCTAATTAAGAAATCCATCAGGGAAGAAATGCAAGTCAGTTTCGCAAACCTGGAAAAAATTGCCCACATCCAGGCAGAAAGGGAGTGGCAGGAGAATTATCATCCCGAGCCTACTGTATTTGCATCTTCTACTCCCTGCAGTGACTATGCGGAGAACTCGTTAAATGCTACTAAGGCAACCAATGCTGATTAAGATAACTTATCTGTGGATTACGCTGTCACTTTTTATTCTCAGTGGTTGCGCTACTGAGCAGGCAATCGGTTTTCAAAGCAATATAAAACCAATATTGAAGAATAAATGCCAAAAATGCCATTTACCGCCCGATGGCGAAGGATATCTTGAAACAGGCTTAAATATGGAATCTTACGACACCCTGATGAACGGCAACGTGTATGGTAAAGTGGTTATTCCGGGTGATAGCAAGCGCAGCGTCTTAAACAAGCTGGTAGAAGGTCGCGCGGGTGAAATGATGAGAATGCCTCACGGTGATGCAAAAAATCTGACGGCAGAGGAAATCGAATTTTTTAAGTTATGGGTCAATCAGGGCGCGTTAAACAACTAGCCCGGATAATTCATAGGAATGCCTGCTTATTGCCCCAGAACCTTAGAAAAACTGAAAAACATTAGTCCGCGAATAACGCAAAAAACGCAAATATAAAGCGTATTTTTTTTCGTCTTTGCGAACGGATGCAAAGCTCACTTTTATCGCACAGTTATCTATAGAAAACTGCCGCTCTCCGCTTGTAGTAACAGTAGATAATTTTGCTGTTTACTTTTTTGCGTCATTTGCGTTATTCACGGACTAATGCTTTAGGTTTACAAGACCATAATCGTTGAATTTAATGAAAAAACCAGTAACCGGCAAAAATGGCTGTTGTAATACCGGCAACGTCGGCCAATAGCGCACAGGTGAGTGCATAACGTACTCGCTTGATGCCAACACTGCCAAAATAAACAGCAAGTACATAAAATGTGGTCTCGGTACTGCCCTGCATTATGGCTGCCAGCGTTGCGGCAAATGAATCTACGCCATAAGTGTTCATTGTTTCCAGCATCATGGCGCGCGCACCACTGCCGCTTAGCGGTTTCATAAAGGCAGTTGGCAGGGCCTGAATAAAATCTGTATTGGCTCCAGTTAAAGTAAATAGATAGTTGATGACAGAAAGCAGGCCATCGAGTACACCGCTGCTGCGCAATAAACCAATAGCAACCAGCATGGCGAGTAAATATGGAATCAATTTGATGGCAATGTCAAAACCCTGTTTGGCGCCCTCGATGAAAGCATCATAAACATCAATTTTCTTAAACCAGCCTGCACTAATAAACAACATTATGACACCAAATAAAATAAAATTACCCAGCAGGCTGGAAGTGGCAGACATTTGCTGCGCCGGCAACGACACCAGAAAGCTGGCCAGTAGCGCCAGTATTAAAGCAAGCGCAGAAAAATACAGTGCAATTGTTTTATCCAGCAAGTTAATTTTTTGCACATAAGCAACCGACAGTAAGCCGGTGAGTGTTGATGCACCTGTTGCCATTAATATCGGTAAAAACACAGCGGTAGGATCTGCTGCACCCTGCTGCGTGCGATACATAAATATGGTGACAGGCAATAAGGTTAGTGAGGAGGTATTAAGCACCAGAAATAATATCTGCGCATCACTTGCTGTGTTTTTTACAGGATTCAGGCTTTGTAAATCCTGCATCGCTTTTAGTCCCATGGGTGTGGCCGCATTGTCCAGCCCTAAAATATTGGCAGCGATATTCATGGTGATGCTGCCGTGTGAAGGATGATTTTTTGGCACATCGGGCATGAGTTTTAAAAACAGCGGCTCGAGTGCGCGTGACAGAAATCTGACCATGCCCGCCCGTTCTGCAATTTTAAAAAAACCTAACCAGAGCGCTAATACGCCAATTAAACCAATAGCGATTTCCACACTCAGTGCAGCCATATCAAAGCTGGACTGAATCAGTGCTGAGAAAATCTCAGACTGTCCGTTGATTAACCATTGATAACAGGCGCTGACAAATGAGACAGCAAAAAAGGCAAACCAGAGGTGGGTCAGCATGATTTTATAGTGAGGATGTTGTCCTGAGTTGACAAATGTTTATTGTAGCTGGAGTATATATGCAGGGTTGAGCTATATACAATTGAAAACATATAAAATTAATCCATAGAGGCAGGAAGAACTCCGAGATTCATTTTCAATTGCATATCTTCTTCAAAGTTGTAAAAAATGTCATTACATGGACCAATTCATCATTAATTTAGGCAATACCTTGTATATATGTATCAATATAAAGTCAAAAATTGTTTATCTGTCCTGTTATTTGTATTTCTATTAACACTCTCGTTAAAACTGTTGGCGCAAACTGCAATAATTCAGCAAATCGTCGACAGTGATGTAAATTCTGCTGGATTTAGCTTTGTGAGAAATGCTGCCTCGGCGGAACCGGTTATTCATTACCAGCAGAATATTGAGATGCTGTCAGCTACAAATGACATGCCATCAATAAAAGTTTATGGCAATGGGCACGTGCTTGTACATTACCCTGTTTATATGAAAAAAGCCGGTGATTATGAGATGCAGCTAGATGATGCTGAGCTGGTAAATTTTATACACTCTTTATCAAACAATGGAATCATGGATTTTGATGATCAAAAGGTGAAAGAAAAGAAAAATGCAAGTAAAAAAGCCTTAAAAGCGAAAGGCCAGCTTTACGCGATATCTGATGCTGTCGAAGACAATATTGAGATAAAACTGGATGAGTATCAGAAAAACGGGTTATCTAAAAAAATCATAAACTTTCATAAACAGTTCAAATGGAAAAATATCGAGCATGATGCAATTCGCTATAAACAGCTCAGTGAAATTACAAAAGCGAATCAATCCATTTTGCATTTAAAAGCGCTAATGAATGATACTCGTCTGGTTAAAAAGTCAAATTAAAGATCGCCGTGCATTTCACAACAAAACAAAATTTGTTATTGCTTCCACTGCTATTAATTTCAACAGTACTTAATGCTGGTGCGTATATTTTTTCCGGTGAAGCTAACGGTGTTAATGTTGTTACGCACCCGAATACATATTACGGCTCAGGCGGAGTCGTGACGGTGCGTGTTTGTATTGATCCATCAAGTCCAAACGCTGCAGATATGGAATATTCCGTACAGAACAACATTGATGTTTATAATCAACTAACACCGACAACCAATAATTTGAAATCAAATAACAACAATAATATTCCATCCAATTTTATTGATTTTGAATCCGTGGCTTTGCATGAAATGGGCCACTGCCTGGGCATGGCGCATATTAATGCGGCAAGTGAATCCGGTCTCAATGGTAGTCAGCAAAATTACACCAAAGCAACCGATGGTATAGATAATGTCCTTAATTTGGATGCCGGTGCTGATGGCGTGATCGGCTCCAGTGATGATATTCGTGGTGACGATAAAAACCTGGTCTGGTTCAGACGATTGAATAATGATCCATTCACGATTGATACCGTCATTGATTCAACAACCTATTCTCGCAGTCTGACCGATTTACCGGCGGGCCATAACTATGCGGCTAATGCTGATCGTGCGGTCTCTACCTTACTTGGACATCCGAAATCAGAAGCGGTCATGCAGCAGGGCACGTATTATGACGAAGCACAGCGTACCCTGGGACATGATGATGTGGCGACATTACGTTATGCGGCCAGTGGTATCGATGAGCGGGAAAGCGATGGGCAGGGAGGTGGCTATGCGAATGATAATTATACTATTGTTCTGGAGTATGGCGGTATCAGCAGCGTAAACTGCGATATCAGCATGAGTCTTACAGCGACTACAGGCCTTGCATTCTGTGAAACAAATGGAACATTCATAGGAGCGGGACAGATCATATTCGTATCACCACGGCAAGTATTGAGTTCGGCCAGGGATATAACTGGTTTTTTAACACATCAAATACTGCACCTGTTTTAAATGTCATTGGTGATCTTAGCCTGACAGAAGGTGAAAACCTAGTTGTTCCGATTTCTGCTACGATGCCGATAACAATACACTGTCTTATAGTGCCAACGGCCTGCCCTCGTTTGCAAATTTATTGACCATAATGATGGCACCGCAACCTTAACACTAACGCCTGTTTGGGTGATGCGTCATCGACTACCGTGACAATAACGGTAACTGATAACGGCACACCGACCCTGTCAGATAACGAAACATTCGACATCAATGTCGCAGCGCTGGATAGCGATGATGATGGCATTAGCGATTACGATGAAATTAATAGTTATGGCACTTTGCCATACAATGCTGACAGTGATGGTGACTTCATCAATGACGGCGATGAAATTAATAATGGCAGCAATCCATTGGATCCTTCATCATGGCCAAGCTTTGCCGATGGTGATGTTGCGCCGCTCGGCTCACCTGATGGACAGGTTAATGCAGCTGATTATCTGATAGCGCAGCGTATTGTGCTAAATATGATTACCGCGACTTCACTTGAACTGGCGCATGGTGATTTATACCCGGTGGGCGACCCCGATGGCACAATAAATACTTCTGATCTGGTCCTGCTGTTACAGCTTGTTCAGCAGTAGCCTGTTCACCTGTGGGGGCTACCAGCGCGCAACGATTGATACTATGGTGATTGCATCCTGCGGCGCCAATGAATGCGATGCAGGTGTTACATAAACCGATGATTTGCCAAATAAAGCGGGAACGTTATTCATGTTCTGACTAAAAGCGGGCACATAGTCATCACCCGCGTCACGATCCTTGTCCACCCGAATGATGGACGCATAATGAATATCCGGATGGGGCTGGCTATTAAGCCAGTAAAGCAGATTACCGGGCAGTGGGTACATTAAATCATGCATTAGTCCACGCGAATGTTTCAGTGCGTCATAATCATCGCCACCAACAATATTTTTTACTATATTAAACGGCCCATGATTGGCCGTAATATCCAGCGCCTGATCGGCCTTGGCGGTACCAACATGTGGTGAAGCAATTGTTATGAGAGCTTTGATATTTGCTGGCTGGTGACGCACCAGTAACGTACGTGCCACAACACCACCTGCAGAATGGCCGACCAGGATAAGCTGTTCGTCTGGATGCTGCTGCTGAATAATATCGATAATATTTTTTAAAACATCCGCCTGAACCATCACCGGTGTTTCTGAGGGCAAAGTGGCCGTATAGACCAGATTATTAGCACTGTTATGCTGAGTGACAAGCAACTGAGGTCCAAAAGGGCTACCCTCAAACATGCCGGCATGGATCCAGCCCATTCGTTGTAACTCAGTATTAATGCCTGACCTTTCCCATGAGAACGCATGCCCCAGAAAACCGTGAATCAATAACATGATATCGGCATGTGCCGGGACACTAATAAAGAAAAATAAAAATAAAAATAAAAAAAATCGGCTAACTTTCATAATTATGAGACCAAATATATTAAAAAACAATTTAACAAAGCTAACAATATTTTATAATGATTTACGTCATAATCAGAGCAAATTATGAGTAATATTGAATTAATCATCGCGCACCAGCAGAAACTGAGCCGGTGCAATTTATGTCCTGAAATGATTCAGCCCGTTATTATCGGACAGGCAGTGCGGTCCGAAATTTTATTGATTGGCCAGGCGCCGGGAGACAAAGAAGGCGATCTGGGGCGGCCTTTTGCCTGGACAGCGGGTAAAACATTGTTCAAATGGTTTGAATCGATAGGCGTCTCAGAGCCGGATTTCAGACGACAGGTCTTTATGTCGGCAGTGTGCCGCTGTTTTCCCGGAAAAAATCCAAAAGGTGGCGATCGTGTGCCCGATAAAGCAGAAATCGCTAATTGTTCACAGTGGATAAACAGGGAAATTGAA
The DNA here is from genome assembly GCA_963768215.1 of uncultured Gammaproteobacteria bacterium. GTDB lineage: Bacteria > Pseudomonadota > Gammaproteobacteria > SZUA-229 > SZUA-229. The sequence goes on along the minus strand of CAVYHW010000022.1, from coordinate 8,896 downwards.
CTGTTACAGCCGAAGCTAATCCTGCCAGTGGGCAAGCTAGCAATTTCACAATATTTACCAGTGAAAAAACTGGTGGACGTGATCGGTAGAAAATTTCAACAGCGTATCAATGACGTGAAGGCTGATTTTATTCCATTACCGCACCCTTCAGGCGCCTCAACATGGCACCGTATGTCGCCGGGAAAAGAATTGCTGGTACAGGCCCTGAAATTGGTGGCGGAACATGAAAGCTGGAAAAAGTTAGAGAACTTGTCCACAGATGAACGCAGATAAACACAGATAAAAACGTTTATTATTAGCTTCGCCGTAGACAAAAGCTAAAAAACATCCGTGTTTATCTGCGTTCATCTGTGGACTGAGTATCTTTAATGGCGCCAGTGCGTACCTTTGCTGGTGCCGCTTCGGCTGCCGGGAGTGGCATAAGGTTCCTGCGTCAGTAATTGTGAAATAACGTCTGCAGGTAATGGTTTACCAAACAGGAACCCCTGTGCTTCACAGCATTCGATTCCGCATAAGTAATCCAGTTGCGCCTGTGACTCAACGCCTTCTGCGATTACATTTAAATTAAGTCCTTTTGCCATTGCTACAATCGTGTTGATAATGCTGTTATCGCCTTTGTTAATGCGATTTTCTTTAAGAAAAGTTCGGTCTATTTTAAGTGTTTGTATCGGTAGTTTGTGCAAATAACTCAATGATGAATAACCCGTACCAAAATCGTCAATAGCAATATTTATATCGTGACGGCTTAATTCTTTGAGTTTACGAATAATGCTGTCCATATCATCCATAATCGCATTTTCGGTAATCTCAAGTTCCAGGCAATGGCCGGGGATATTGTAACTTTTAAATATATCTACGATCCTGTTAACAATATCATCTTCCATCAACTGGCGAGCAGAAATATTTATTGCCAGTTTTACTTCTGGCAAACCGGCAAGACGCCAGCGACTGAGTTCAGCACAGGCGGTTTGTATTACCCAGTGACCAATTTCAACTATTAATCCGCTTTCCTCAGCAAAAGGAATAAATTCTGATGGAGATATGCTGCCATGCTCCGGATGGTCCCAGCGTAACAGGGCCTCAACGCCAACAATTTCTCCAGTGCGTAAATTGATTTGTGGCTGATATACCAGGTAAAATTCCTTATTTCCCAGTGCTTTGCGAATGCCTGTATCCAGAGAAAGCTTTTTCAAGTAGGGCGCATTCATTTCATTTGAATAGAACTGATAGCCATTTTTGCCCTGGCCTTTTACATGATACATGGCAACATCTGCATGTTTGATCAGGCTGTCCATATTGGTACCATCTTGCGGGTATAAGGCTATGCCTATACTGGTGCTAACATACAGTTCGTGACCATCAATATTAAATGGTTTTTTTAATGTGTTTGTGATCTTCTGGGCAAGCTTGCTGGCATCATGACGGCTATCGTGGAGCTTTGGCAGCATTAAGGTGAACTCGTCACCGCCAAACCGCGCCAGGGTGTCGCCTTCACGTATGCAGTCCTGAAGCCGGCTGCTGACCTGTTGTAGTAACTCGTCACCAATCATGTGCCCCAGAGTGTCATTGATGTTTTTAAAGCGGTCGAGATCCAGAAACATTACCGCAAGACTTTCGTTTTCGCGTTTGGCCTGGCTAATAGCGAGGCTTAATCGATCACGCAACAATGCCCGGTTTGGCAGTTTGGTCAGCAGGTCATGGTAGGCCTGGAAATTAATGGTTTCTTCAGCAATTTTACGTTCGGTAACATCGCGTGCTACGCCATAAGTCCCTGCATAGCTTTTTTTTGTGTTGTCCTTGTCAGTGTACATGCCGGTCGCACTTAGTTCGATTGGTATAGTGCGGCTCTTGAAGTGAAGGGCGTTGCTGTCATCTTTGCATTTCAGGCGTAACTCAACATTTTTCGCGGCGCGTGTACCTATTCTGCGCTCATTAAAAACATATTTTGCCTGCTCCATATCATCATGATGCACAAGGAAAGAGTAATGTTTACCAACAATCTCTTCTTTACTGTAACCAAGCAAACTTTCAATGCGTTCATTGATAAAAGTGAAGTAGCCATCCTGGTTCAGGATATAAATAATGTCTGGTGAGGTATTGACGATGTATCTATGCAGGCTCTCGGACTCCGCCAGCTGCTTCTGCATAAAAGTATTCTGTTTCTGCAGACGTTTTTCCAGTAACGCATTATTGATGGTGATGATTAGTTCATCTGCCGCATAGGGTTTTCGTAAAAAGTCGTAGGCGCCTTGCGTGCAGGCATCTTTTGCTGCTTCAAATGAAGTTTCACCACTGAGGACAATTATCGATGTGTTAATTTTACTGGTGCGAACATGCGCCATCACATCGTGACCGCTGACATAAGGCATTTGTAAATCCAGCAGCACCAGATCATACTCGTTCTGGTCAAGCTGACATATCGCTTCCTGTCCGCCGATAGCTGCTTTTGGGTAATAACCTCTAATTGCAAGTAAATCTTGTAAACTTTTTAGTGCGACAGGATCGTCGTCAACTATGAGAATCTTCTGCTCATTAATACTCATTTTTCCGCTCTTCTGCGTAAAAGTTGCCCAACTTTTACTTTATTATTTATTATTTAGCACGCCTTTTCCAGGGTGTGTGCCAGTATCACTTATGTCTTGTATCACGTATGTTTCGGTTGCTTAGGCAACAGAATATAAAATCCGGTGCCCTTATCGCTACTTCTGCAACTAATCGAGCCGTGTAATTCTTTTACCAGATTTTTAACGATGGTTAGCCCTAATCCGGCATGATTTTCACCTTTTGTTGTTTCAATAGGTGAAAATAAGCGAGTTAAGATGTCAGTGTTAATTCCCGGTCCATCATCAGCGACAGACATTTCAATATGATCTTCGCCATCTACATTAACATAATCCTGAGTGTAGACCATAATGTTTCCATTTGCATCAACTGCTTCGACAGCATTTTTAATTAAATTTGTATAAATTTGCTTAATCGCATTGGCATTACTTGGCAGAGATTTAATCCGTTCATCAAGATCAAGTGAAATCTGAATGTTTTTGCTGGCGAGCAATGATGTCTGGAAAATACGGGTAAGCTCAGTAATGATGGCATTGATGTCTACCGGCGAGGTTTTATCTGTTGAACTTTCACTCTCAATAAGCCGGTTCAGGATCTGGCTAACACGCTCAATTTCTGATTTGATGGTCTCTACATCTTGCTGCGCGGTTTTGTCATTTTCCAGCTTGTAACTAAGGATGCCCAGGTAATTATTCATGATGCTCAGTGGGTTTCTAACTTCATGCAATACTTCATGAATTCTCTGTTCCAGCTGACTGGTTTGCTGCTTTTCGTCAACAGCAGGCTGGCCGGTTAAATGAATCGCGCTGATAGTATGGGCAACTTCATTAGTAAATCGTGATAATAATGAAAGCTGTTTCCACAAATTTTCATATTGCACCTGGTCTACACCCAGAATTAGTGTGCCGATAGCGGCATCGTTCATTATCATTGGCAGACATATAATTCCCTGCATCTGTGTTATGCCGATAAGCTGCTCATCGACAATAGATAGCCTGGTCTGCAGATTATGCTCAAATGACTCTGTATGAAAGGAATGGCAGGCCTCCTGCTTTAGCAGGGCATCTGTCACCAGACTGCGACCACTGGTTAAAGGGATCGATATATCAGCAAGTTGAGGCGGTTGATTATCTGCCGAGATGGCATTCACCCGGTCGCTCGCAGCATCATATAAAAACAGAATACATTGGCTGACGCCGAAAAGAATGGCTGAATTCTGTGAAATAATATTAAATAGTGTATCCAGCTCTCCGCCCTGTCCACCGCTGCGAGACAATTGTTGATGGATACCGTCTAGCAGTGCAATATTTCTTACCTGCTCCGCAAGCTGTTGTTGTTTGAGTTCATCGCTGGCATTTTGTTGTTTTGCGGTTTTGCCATCCATGCCATCAACACTCATGCTGATTTCAAGCTTGCTCGAAATGTCCTCGATTCGCTGCTGTGATTCTTCCAGTATTTGAAGCAATTGCTGACTATTTAAACCCAGCAGTTGTTTGGCTGAATCTAAAATAAACTGATCTTCAAAATGAATGCTGGTAATTAAATTTGCCAGGTTAATAATTTTTACCAGTGGATGTGCATCAAGAATGCGATCAATTCGTTCGTGGTGATATAACACAGCGTCACAGATGAAAATATTAGCTCCATGATCTTTTAGTAATAAAGCACCAATCTGTTGATGTGTTGTACCGAATTCGTCCTGTTCCAGTGTGTAAAATAAATCATCTTCACTTAGCTGCGCAAAGATATTCGTGTATTTGTCAGGATAGGCCGTTTCAAGCACAAGTTGGCCAATATCATGCAGCAATCCTGCGGTATAGGCTTCGTTCGGGTTACTGTAGTTGCAAAGCCTGGCGATTGATTCTGCAACCATTGCACAGTAGAGTGAATGCCGCCAGTGCTGCTTTAAAAATTCAGTGCGTTCAGTGCTGACAGGAGAAAAAAATTGCTGTACGGCAACCGTTACCGCAATATTTTTTATTGTATTAATGCCCAGTTGCTGAAGTGTCAGTTGAATTGAATCCTCAGATGCCCTGCGTTCACTAATTGAGCGTTCATTAATTGAGGCATTACGAAAACATGCTGAAAAAACCTGTGCATACAAACAGGGATCCTGTTTCAGAATGCTTGCCAGTTCAGTAAATGACTGGCGTTCATCATAACAGGCATCAAGAAATTGAAGCAAAACATGCGGTAAACAGGGCAGTTTTTCTAAATCAGCTTTTTGCAGTATCTGTTTTGCTTTTTTATTCATTTTTATTTAGTTACATTTATGCGAACTTTTATGTCCCGTCTCTGTTTTGTAAACTAGCGCCATAATTCCATGACTTTAATACACGGAAGCACTATTGAGTTTATTTGCTCAACATATATGATGCGACTATTGTAAAAACAGAATATGCAACAATCATGCTAAAAATTATATATTCTTATTAATCAATACGTTACTTAATTTATCGTTTTTTATAGATATTTAAAGTGTTAAAAAAACAAACACCTGGAAGCATCAATCTATTCTCTAGCCCGGATATTTCATAGGAATATCCGGGCTAGATCCATACTGATTTCAGTGCTTAACCGGTAGCGGAAACCATTTGCGTTAAGGATTCTGCTAATGTGTTAATATTTTGTTCAGTATTGTTGAACAACAGTATGGCAGGCCTTATTACTACGATACAGAGGGTTGTTAGGTGGAAAAGAGTCAAATATTACAGGAAGGCTTAAAGCAATTAAATGATTTTGCCAGAACCAGGATGAATCTGGCGTTGCATGATAACCTGTTTACACTGGCAAAGCACGACGTGGACAATTATGATGCGGTCGCAATAAATAGTAATGCTCCAGATCTGGGGCCGATATTTACAGCTTTCGTCCAGCCATGGGCGCCGCAAAAAGAGATAAATGCATTAATATCGCAGATCAAGTCGATATCATCAAAGGTTATATTATTTGCCGATTTCGTCAATCCGGTCATGGCGGAAAAATTTCGTCGTCGCTCAATTTCATTTGTCGACTGTGCCGGTAATTTAAATATAAAAGATGGGTGCTTCGATTTCTACGTTAAGGGGAAAAAGCCATCTCGTTTGCGTGCTAAACGTGTTCGTGGCAGGGCGTTTAATACCGCCGGATTAAAATTAATTTTTGCAATTTTTAACCAGCCGCAACTTCTTCACGCCAGCTATCGTGAGATTTCAAAAAGTGTGAATATTGCTTTAGGTAGTGTTGGCCCTGTGATGGATGATTTGCACGCTTCCGGTTATATTTTAGATGATGGCCAGCGTCGCCTGGTAAATAAAAAAAGACTGTTTGAGCGCTGGGTAGATGGTTATCTGGAAAAACTGAGACCAAAACAGATTTTGTCATGTTACACAGCTGATGATGAAAACTGGTGGAAAAGTGCTGATCCGGCTGACTTTGACGGGATCTGGGGCGGGGAGGCTGTTATTGCAAAATCGACGCCATTTATGACGCCTGAAACGATTAGTCTGTATTTTTCATCTGACGAGAAACATCAGAATTTTGTTAATCACTTTGGTTTGCATAAAGATGACGAGGGTGATATTTGCGTATATAAAACTTTCTGGCCATATCAGGCCAGCAGTGATGATGTTATTAGCCCGATGATTATGTATGCAGACATTGTGGATTCAATTAATCCAGGGAACTGGGATGTAGCCAAAACCTTTTATGGTGAAGCAGTGGCTCATCTGCTACACGATTAATTAAGTGCGGCATTGCTTTTTATTTTTACCGCAGAGATGCAGAGAAAAACTATTTGGAGTTTTTCGCCGTAGGCGAAATAATACTCAACGACTATGGACTGAAAGTCCATAGAATTAGTGGGATAAATTATTGAATACAGATAAATATTTTATAGAATTAAATAAGCTACCTTGTATAATCGGCAATTGAAATGTAGACAGTAGCGTGCTTTCAATTTCAACGCTTTCAAAATGCTTTTGTTTCTCTTAATAACATATTGAATATATTTGCAAAGGGGTCATCATGATCAAAATATCTCGCTGAACGTATGCATTATTAAACGTTCCATACGGCACAGTGACAGATTCGATAGCGATTATTTCATTGTATTTTTTGAGGGTCCGTTAATGGTTGCAGAACTAAATTTCATCATTTTTACTGTTTTGTAACCATATCCGACAATTTTACACAGAGAGTGGCGTTACCATTTAATTCCTACCAATTCAGGAGGATTAATCATGTACCTTCTTACGCACACACCAAACAAACATACTCCCTGGAACAAGGGTAAGTTAACCGGTCAAAAACCACCGTTTAAATTGAAGGAAATCTGGGCAATCCGAGTTCGTTTGAAATTGAATAAAACGTTTTCGTGATTTAGCGCTTTTCAATCTGGCCATTCATAGCAAGTTACGTGGGTGTGATCTGGTGAAGTTAAAACTCAAAGATATTGCACATGGAGCAGGCTACGACAGGTCCGGTTTTAACGTCGGCTAACCCAGGCGTCCTTCAGCCCCAGCCTGGCCTCGAGCGAACCGGCTTGGGTCCTGGCTTCGCGTGCCGACGCAAAGCCGGTCGCACGGACGCGCCAGTAGTTCTTTCCCTTAACCGTCACCATCTTCTGTTCCACATCGACATCTTTGGCCCAGGCACGCACGGCAAAGCGCTCTGCACCTGGCTCGTCAGTGAAGGAAGCCAGATTTATCACCCATGGCCCGTCGCTCGTACCTGCCACAGGAGCAGCTAACCCCTGCTCGCGGTCCGCGACCTGAGATGCCGTATACGCGTCAGCCGCCGATTGCTGCATTTCGTCCGCCGCGTGGTTCTCTGCGGCGGCAACGGCGGCAACGGCAGCAACGGCAGCAATAGCTTCCACACGCTGATGCACTTCCGTTAACTTGTTGTACAGGAGAATAACGGATTCATTCACTAACGCCACGTTCGCCTGAAGCGAAGCGAGGTCTTCCTCCAGTTGCTCGGTAGAAAGACTTTCTTCCGATTGAGAAACAGACCCGCCGGTCGCGTCCCTACCCACTTCGAAAGCGGCCAGGTCAAGGCGACGTTTCTGGTACTGCCCACCGATGATGTACGCGAGTATGCTGACCACGATCACCGCTGTCACAATGCAAATCCACAGCCTGGAACTTCGTTTCGGACGAACTGGAACGGGATCCGCGGCAACAAAGCCACTACTGTCGTCGGTGTCGCACTTTGCAGCGTACCCACCCGAACCTTCTGCAAGTGCCTCCCGTTGCCGCCTCGCTTCAGCAAGGGCGCGCTTGATGCGTTCCATGTTTGTACCTCTGGTTATGTGCTTATCTTAATCGGAGTAATCAGTACTGACACTGCCGTGTGCACTAGTCCGGCGTCTGCGGATATGTATCATTGCTAAAGCCTTGCAATAAAGTGCATAGTTTTTACTAGCGTCCTGGGACAATAAACTCTTCGTCTCCGCGCCTCGATAACTGCTCCTGCGTTATTCTACTTACGGGCTTCCTGCCCTAATCTGCAGTTAATATCTTTAGTTTCTATTCTTTTATTTCAGTTACTTTTTTTATGACAATCGGCGTACGTGGCGCATCTTTTGAGAAAGGTCCACCCGGGCCTGTTGGCACCCGTGAAATCGCACCGACTATATTTTCACCTTCAATAACCTTAGCAAAAACTGTGTATCCCCAGCCGCGCATTGATTTTTCAGTGTGGTCTAAAAAGGCATTGTCCGCAGTATTAATAAAAAACTGGTTGGTTGCAGAGTGTGGCGCATTCGTACGCGCCATAGCAATGGTGTATTTCAGGTTTTTTAAACCATTAAAAGCTTCGTTTGGAACAGGCTCTTTAGTTTCAACCTTTTTATAGTCTGCTGTGAAACCACCACCCTGGTTCATAAAGTCTTTTATGACCCGGTGAAAGATGGTGCCATCATAAGAGCCGGAATTTACGTAATCTAAAAAGTTAGCGACCGTTTTTGGCGCTTTATCAGGATAAAGCTCAATAATAATGGTACCTTTGCTGGTTTCCATTTTGACTTTCGGGTTCGCTGCATTGGCCAGTTGGAGCTGGAACATCAGTGCCAGTGAAGCAATTGTGAGTAATAGTTTTTTGAGTTTCATGGTTGCTTGTTCTTTTGGATGTTATAAAAGTGGGTGAATTTAACGTAATTGACTGATTTTGTCAGCTTTTTAGTAGAGAGAATATAAAAATAAAAACAGACCTAAAACCTTTAAGCTGGCCCATTGATCATTAAAGGTACGATGCATGAATAACTATTAAACAATCATCTCTCTGTAAACCCTGACTCTTTAACTTAATCCTGCAATAACTTAACATCTTTATCCCAATGGACTTAATCCTC
>CAVYHW010000021.1:0-13550 GCA_963768215.1 uncultured Gammaproteobacteria bacterium | reverse complement strand
CAGGTAAGGAAACGCAACGCCTTACCTATCACGATCCCTGCCAGATATCCCGTCGCGGTGGAGTGATTGAGCAGCCACGCAACCTGATCAACATGTTTTCAGACAACTTTGTTGAAATGCCGGATACAGGAAAAATGAACTGGTGCTGCGGCGCCGGTGGCGGTGTCAGCTCGAACGAACGTGCTGATGAAATTCGACTCAAAGTTTTCCAGCGCAAGAAAGACCAGCTTGATGAAATAAAACCCGATGCAATTGTCAGCGCCTGTTCAAACTGTCGAATTCATCTTGAAGATGGACTTGAAGAATACCATATGGATATTCCTCTGATGAGCCTGACCGAAACACTTGCTGAACACCTGGCGGACTAAGGGTATGTTAACTAACTGCCATGAACAGCTTGAAGATTTAACATTGGGGAGTAAAAGATGAGCCAAATAAACAATGACGCAGAATTCAAACAGGCGTTACATGGTCTGGATGCCGCACAGCAAAGAACTGTTGCAGCGATGTTTATTGAACATGTTCTTTCGCTGAGTGATGACAACAGGATAAAACGCGCAGTTAAGATCGCATCAGACGATACTGCATCAGCAGATGAAATATCAGATGCATTAAAATCTGCAAAAGCCGGAATCATGGACAGTTCCACACGTTGCGGTGCAGAAGGCAACTGGACAGACCAGGCGGGTTATTTTGTTGCGCGTGCTGCTGTAGCCGCACTAACGCCACAGGCGCAGTCAAAATCAGGTAGCCCTGCATGGCAGGCAGCACTGAGCTGTCGAATGGCGCAAACCAGCATACAGATAGACAGTGACTCAGATGAAATGCCTGAGCATTCAGAAAGTGAATGGCAGTACGACATATTGTCGAATTATCTGAACTCATAAGCGAAATTCATAAGAAGAGAGAACAAACATGAGCAAATCCGGTGGAAACGAAAGAATTGTAGTTGATCCGATCACCCGAATCGAAGGTCACCTGCGTATCGAAGCGGAAATGGATGGCAACAAGATTAAAAATGCCTATTCTTCCGGAACCATGGTGCGCGGCATAGAAACCATCCTCAAAGGCCGTGACCCGCGCGACGCCTGGGCATTTGCGCAACGTATCTGCGGTGTCTGCACCCTGGTGCATGGCCTTGCCTCCATACGCTCAGTAGAAAATGCGCTCGACTATAAGATCCCTAAAAATGCAGATCTTATCCGCAACCTGATGAGCGGCGCACAGTATATTCACGATCACGTGATGCATTTTTATCATCTGCATGCACTGGACTGGGTTGATGTTGTCTCCGCCCTGAGCGCTGACCCCAAAGCCACCTCAGAGCTGGCGCAATCATTAAGCAATTATCCGAAGTCGTCTCCCGGTTATTTCGCCGACATGAAGAAAAAACTCAAAGGTTTTGTCGAGGCTGGCCAACTGGGGATTTTTGCAAAGGCTTACTGGGGACATCCTGCCTACAAGCTGCCACCGGAAGCAAACCTGATGGCCGTGTCTCACTACCTGGAAGCACTATCATGGCAGCGCGATGTCGCTCGTCTGCAAACTATCTTCGGCGGCAAAAACCCGCACCCTAATTTTGTTGTGGGCGGTGTTCCCTGTGCCATAGACCTGAATTCAGATTCAGCCCTCAACATGAAAAAACTGTCTCAGGTACAGGACATCATCCACCAGATGAAAACCTTTGTTGACCAGGTTTACGTGCCGGATACATTAGCGATTGCCAGCTTCTACAAAGACTGGGGCAGCCGAGGTGAAGGTCTGGGCAACTTCCTGACTTATGGTGATTTCCCGTCTAACGGTATGAGTGACCCGTCAGGATATATGATTCCAGGCGGCGCCATCCTCAATCGTGATCTCAGCACCATTCACCCTGTTGATATGAATGCACCTGAAGAGATTCAGGAATTTGTTTCACACTCATGGTATGACTACACAGGTGGCAAAGACGCTGGCCTGCATCCATACGATGGTGAAACCAATCTAAATTACACCGGTCCTAAACCACCTTATGATCATCTTGATGTAGATCAGTCCTATTCATGGCTGAAATCACCTCGCTGGAAAGGCCATTCAATGGAAGTTGGTCCACTGGCACGTGTACTGATGTTGTATGCAAGCGGCCATGAACAAACTAAAGAACTGGTTGGCATGACGCTGAATAAACTCGATGTTCCAGTAACGGCTTTGTTCTCAACACTGGGTCGCACCGCAGCACGTACTTTGGAAACCAAGATTTTTGCCGACGCCATGCAGGGCTGGTATGATGACCTGATTACTAATATCAAAGCAGGAGAAACCCGGACCTTTAATGAAGTTTTATGGGAGCCATCGTCGTGGCCAAAAAGTGCACAGGGCGTTGGTTTCATGGAAGCACCTCGCGGCGGCCTGGCACACTGGATTGTGATTGAAGATGAAATCATCAAAAACTATCAGTGTGTCGTACCCAGCACATGGAATGCCGGTCCACGTGATGCTAACGGTGTACCGGGTGCTTATGAAGCTGCGCTTGAAGACAACCACACTTTGCATGATCCACAGCAACCGGTGGAAATTCTGCGCACCATACACAGCTTCGATCCATGCATTGCCTGCGCGGTGCATTTAACAGATCCCGATGGAAATGAACTTATTAAAGTAAAGGTACGATAATGAAAAACTTGCTAACCTGTAAATTACTATTGCTAACACTGTTTTCAGTTTCAACCGCCGCACTGGCACACCCAGGCCACCTGCCAGAGGAGGCTGCTCATGGTTTGCTGCATGTTGAACACATAATTATGATTGCAGTGGTTGGTTTAACCGTATACATAGTAAATATATTACGCAAAAAATAGAATTAACTAAGGTGCTGTCTGGATACCGAAGATTATCTTGAATCAGTATCCAGAACAGTCACCAAAATTATTCATCATAAAGCATCAAATGGACTTTTAACCGCCAGCCCTCCCCTTATAGATGCCTGATGCGCAGGCGAATCATTGAGTGTCATGACAAGTCCTCCATGACGTATTACTATATAACCCTTAAAGTAAATAAATTGTAGCGGAGTTTTGCGGCGCTGCATATCTCTGTTAGCCGCAATAAATAATGAGATATTTATGAATAGACTTTGGGAAGTGTTTTGGCGATTTTTGGCACTGGGTTGCGTGAGTTTTGGTGGACCTGCGGCACACATTGGATATTTTCAAACAACTTTCGTTCAAAAACTTAAATGGATTGATGAAGAATCTTATGCAAGACTAATCGCGCTAAGTCAGTTTTTACCTGGTCCTGGATCAAGCCAAATCGGTTTTGCGCTTGGACTTCGTCGTGCAGGATTTTTCGGTGGGGTGGCCGCATTTCTTGGTTTTACATTGCCATCATTCTTATTGCTCTATTTTCTTGCAACCATAAATACAGAACAAAATTCCAGTAATCTATTCTCCGGTATTGTTCATGGACTCAAACTACTGGCTGTCGTAGTTGTCGCTGATGCGACACTCAGTATGTTCAAAGCATTTTGCAAGGAAAGGTTATCAATCAGTATCGCTGTGCTAACCGCTACTACCTTGTTGTGGCTACCAAGCCTATGGACTCAAATCAGTGTTTTAGTGGTAGCAGCCTTAGTAGGTTCCTTTTACGGCAAACCAGTCATAAATAGCAATGAGACACAACTACGTTTCAAATCCCTTCCGCTAGTATTATTTTTCGTTCTCTTCATGGGTTTGCCACTAATTACAGCAGTGTCGCAATGGATCGATATTTTTTCTGGTTTTTTCCAGGCTGGAAGTCTCGTTTTTGGTGGCGGTCACGTTGTTTTGCCTTTGCTACAACAAATTATTGGAGATGCCATTCCCACTGATCGTTTTCTGCTAGGTTACGCTGCTGCTCAAGCTGTACCAGGTCCTATGTTTTCACTGGCTGCGTTTCTGGGGGCAGAGTTGTCACCGGGCAATCAATTTTTAGGCGCACTCATAGCAACAGCAGGTGTTTTTTTACCTGGTTTTCTGTTAGTTCTAAGCCTGCAAGGTGCCTGGGAATCGCTTGCAGCACAGCCAAAAGTCGCTGGTGCCGCCTGGGGCATCAACGCAGCAGTTGTTGGTTTATTGCTCTCGGCATTATATCAACCTGTATTTATCAGTGCCGTTTTCACGCCTATAGAAATGGCACTGGTAATACTAGGTTTCTTTGCATTGAGGACAATGAGGGTTCCAATAGTAATGTTGGTTATAGGGTTTGGAACAATTGGGATGGTTTCACATTTGTAATAGCGGCTAAAGGGTTCAAGTTGATCGCTAAAAGCGACGCTCCCCGTCGCTCTGCTTTTTGCGGCAACTTAACCCTGCGTTAAATTTTACAGACAAAGGCCATAAGAAAATAACTGTAACCAGGACATTGATGCTCTATTAATTCAGCTGGCAATTTCGGGGTTCTCATGCGATCCAGATAATCTGGTCTGGCGCACTGGATTGTGATTGAAGATGAAACCATCAATCTGGTTAGCTAATGACACCAGAATACATTTTTTTAAAAGTTTAACTTGTTATTAATCAGTTGCATCAAACCACTCATCTGTTTATTTTGATATTTTGTCTAAAATTCGACAGTTTATTCTGAAACTGGTGTACTATTATCAACAGTTAATAGCAATCTATTTGTTCAAAAATAATATGTCACGGTTCTCGTGGCAGTCAAATAATCTCAAATTGAAATTTTCGACATCCTGGTGATGTTCAGAAACTATTTATATGCAGTATTTATTTGAGTAATACTATGAAAACTTATTATCATGTTAAAAAACCAGCGAATATACTACTTTGCCTGGCTGCTGCATTCAGTCTTACCGCCTGTGACCCGGGGCAGCCTGAGGCCAATGCCGGCTTCAATGCCACTGGTTTTGCTGTGCCATTAAGCCAGGCTGAATTTAATTCACTTCCTGCAGAAGAACAGTACCAGGTCGCCAGTAAATTATATGGGACCTTATTTCGAGGCATTTCAGCTGAAGATTTTTTTGATCTTGATGCAGGAGCAGCTAATTTAGCGCCTATAAGCAATACTTTTCTGGTCGATACAAGAAAAGCATTAAGTACAGCGTTAACTGTTAATGAGCTTAGAGCAGCAGATACTTTAATAGAAGGTTTCGATAATGAGGGAAACCCGAATGAAGATGATGCCAAATATTCATTTGATCCTGACACGGATGCAGATGAAAATGAAAAAGCTATGCAGTTACCGCTGGCACGTATAAAAGAATACCCGATAAGCCGTGATTTATTTGTGCAATGGATGGCCTATTTCTTAAGTAACACCATCATGTATTCACCGGCTGTTGAAATGGAAAGTACCAATACAGTTGATGCACAAAATATGTACCGGTTTTTGACCTCAAACCTGCAAAATAGAAGCTCTGTAAGACAAATGGTTCGCTCAAATTTGCCCTCATTAGCGAGATGGCGTGTATCACGTTCATCTGAGAATCATGCACTGGAAGCATATGAACTTTACCTGGGGCTGTTTGAGACAGAAGAAGATTCAGTTAAAGGCGGCATCGCGTGTAAAGATTTTTATCTTACTGATGAAGATTCTGGTTATGTTATCAGCACGACAAACTTTCCAAATACCGAACCGCAGCTAATCCTCGATGCCTTTTTTATAACAACATGCGAAGACCTGTATGATGTGATTTCTGGTCATCCTCTGATTATGCCACGTGCGGCCGAGGTACTTGTTAACTATTTATTTTCCGGCCGCTCGCGGGACGACAGGGTAAGTATCATTAATTCTATTGTTAGCAGTGGTGCAGAAACTTATGAAGACATCTTTACTGCAATGATTTTTTCAAGAGAGTACCTGCTTAATACTGAACGGCCCAGGTCATTTGAAGAAAGTTTGATGCCATTGCTGGACTCGCTTAAGTGGAATCCGGCGGCCGATCCTGCTGATTCAGCGGGTAAACGAATTTTCGAATTTATGGCTTCGGGTTCTGATAATCCACCTGGTGGTCGTGGAAATGTCCTTTACCTGGGCAATAAAGGCTGGCATTCAATGGCTTTGAAAATCGGGCGTTTACCAGATGTACCACTTGATGCTCTAAGTTTTGCTAACTATCACAAAGCTGTACGTGAAGAACTGCTTACAGATACAAGACATTATGATGGCAGTCAAACTGATATTCCGGGTTTGATATACAACGGCGCAGGCAATGATGACGATGATTTACGTGCAGTCATATCACAGCTAAATTTAACCGATTACATACACTTTCTGTTTTTGAATACCCTGCAAAGAAAAGCAGGCACAGAAGAAATTAATGGTTTAATTACGATTTATGATGGTCTTTCACTGTTAGAGACAGATTCTAATGGTGATCAGATAATTAGGCCGAGCACCTCTGATAATCGTCACAATAATATTGCACAAATTACCTTTGACTATATTTCCAGGTTGCCTGAGTTTTATTACTTTAAGGCAGTCAACTAAAAAGCCAGTAAGCAGGAAAAGACCATGAACAGAAGAAACTTTCTTAAAAGTGTTGCTGCATTAGGTGGATCTGCACTATTGCCATCCTCACTAAACCCCCTGGCAATGTATAAAACGGCAAGTGCTGCGGTGAATTACGCTAATGCAAATGTTGTTGCACCAACTGTTATGCCTCAGGTAATCAATATTTTTTTATACGGTGGGCCGTCTGAACTTTCAGGTAATCTTACCAATATTCAGGATATTGAAGTTAACTCACAAAACTCGTATGCGGCGGCATTCGGTAATCGAATATTAACTTTTGACGACACGGGTAATGCAACTAACGGTTTCATCACAAAAAATGGCTTCTGGAGAGGAACTCCAAATGGGAATAACCCGCATCTGGATGATAATGGTGCAGGTGGTCGTGCAATGCAGTTTTTGCTGGATAATAAGCACATGTCTGTTTATCGCACCTTGATGAAACGGCTCGACGGCACCCGTTCTCATCGTGAAAGCCTGCTGCAAAGTTTTAAAGGTTCTTTAGACATTGAAGGCAGTCCCGGTGCAGGTACTCGGATTGCTGCCACCTTATATCAACATCGTGCGCAGTATGAAAATAACACTTTGTTAGCAGACGGTACGGTGATAGGTGATATTGTTAATGACCTGTTACTGCCCTTTGTTTCTTTTGAGGGGGATACGCGTGCCTACCAACAAGATCCGGATTTTGCGATTCCACTTTTGTATCGTGGCATCACCTTAGACCAGAACTTTAATAATCCTTATTCCAGGGGTAGTAATTCTAATGATGCAGCTCTTGAAGACCTGCTCCTTCAAACAGGTGTAAAGATATCGGCAGCGGAATACAATAATTTACGCTATTCAGGTGCGGCAAATAGTTTTAATTTAAGAAAATTCCTGGCAGATAAAATCGATAATATCGGGGTTGCAGATGACCCTGCAAACCTGCCTTTAATTGCTGATGCTGCTAACCCGCTGGTAGCAGATGCTGATGCCGCATCTCTGGGTCTGGTTGCAGGTGACAGACTTGTATATCCAAACAACCAGTACACCGCCAGAATTCGTGCAGCGGTAACACTTGCGTTAGTTAATCCCGGTTCATTATATATAACCGTTGGTGGTGGCCTCGGAGGCTGGGATGATCACAATAACGGCATTGATAACTATCGTAACCGAATGAATGCTCTGTTCGAAGTAATGAAAGCAGCGATGTTGCATATAAAATATGCAGATCAATCAAAAAATGGTGGTGCCTTTACCACGCTTGATGGCACGACGCGATCTACTGACAACATCGTTATTAACATGTGTGGCGATTTTGGTCGACGTGTAAATCTGAATGGTAACCAGGGCTGGGACCATGGAAACAATCAGAACCTGTTTACCTTTGGTGGAACTGGCGTAAGACAGGGCAGTGCGGCTGCTTTAGGCAAAGTCGTAGGCTCAACAGTCCGAGCAGGCGACCCGGGTACAAATAATCAGGTAACAGAGCCTGCTCCGGGTAGTTACGAGGCAGAACCAATGTCTGTAGCGGCAACCGTTTATTCTTATTTTGGTGTGCAGAACCCGGAAGTATTAACTCGAGATGATGAACTGAATGTAGATGGCGTACCGGCTATTGATGAAACACAGGCGGCTGAGCCAGATCTTTTTTAATTTAATAAATAGTAAACCTGAAATCATTGCTGTCCCGTTAACTGTTAGAGGCATGGAATGGAAGCCGTTGCCTGAGTCCGTATGCCGCATGGACGCGGCATCCGAGCGTACATGGATGCCATGTTTATCTTTCTGGACAGCGTGTCTCAGGCAGCGGCTTCCAGTTCATGTCTCGGGTAGTACAAATATAAACTCTTGCAGAGAGAGCAATGGTTTGTAGCCCTCTCAGAAAAGTTAACGTGACAGCAATGACCTGAAATAAAAAAACTCCGCGAAGATGCGGAGTTTTTATTGAAGTCTTATAATCTTTGTAGCTGTCATTCCGGGTATCAGCAAATATAGTGTTATATGTAATTTACATCGTTCCTATGGAATACCCGGGTTAAAACCGTTTGCTGTAAGCGATCTGAAAAATGATCGCTTTATTGGTATCAAACTCCGAATGTTCAAATGATTGATGCATGTATTCCAGTCTGGCACGTAAGTGGCCATCTTCACCTACTTCTTTACCGAAACGAATTCCCGGCGTAACACTGTTCATGTCATCAAGACGATAATCAGCACTGATGAATTCAGGGAATAATGTTGTGGGATCAAGGCCAGCCGTATTGTTTACAAAAAACTCATTGTGGTAAAAAGACGCTTTACTCTGTGTGTATAACCGTATCGAAGCCTCAAGATAACTGGTGTTAACAAAGTTAAATCGATAATTGACATTGAGAGTATGAGAATTTACATCCCAGTCATCAGTATAAAAGCGGTATGAGCCGTGTAATATATTATTACTAGGATACAACTGGTGGTTTAAAAGAAAAGTGATACTGGCACGCTGTCTGTCACCTGGCCTCTTTTCATAGTAACTCGAGTCATCAATCGGCAGATTTGTCGCGATATCAACCACACTGAATACCTTATAGGGGTCTGTGAGGTAGCCTTGTGAAAAGCTGTAAGACAGGTTGGCCTGCGCAACGGTTCTACGGTTTATTACACGGCTTATGCCCAGTATGAGGTCGGTGGTGTTCTTTTCGCCTTCACCAGCAAACTCATTATCCGCAATTTGAGTTAAGGGTACCGGGGTGTTACCCGCACCAACGCGAAAAACCTGGTCATGGGCGCCAGCCAAACCCATAGTAAAACGATATTCTTTATTTTCAGTCTCTTTGTTTACTGTTACAGCAGCACTAAAAGAGCGGTAATCATTTTCTATCGAAACAGCACCATTATAATTGACGGTCCAGTTATTATCATGCTGGTGTACCCAGGTTAAACTGTTACCAAGGCGTGTATCATCAAATTTAACCAGGGCATTAGCATTCGGATCAGAGACACCGCTACCGCCGCCACCTGAAGCACCGGTAACGGTATTTGAACCGCCACTGGTTTTTACGGCGCCAGAAGGGCTGGAGCCGGACATCGTATCCAGTACAGTTAAAATACTTACACGATCTCTATCGGTAACATCTCCACCAACACCGGCAACAAATTTAACAACGCTGGCTCGATCATCAGCTTCACTGTAGTATAATAACGAGCTGTCGACCTCCCATGCGTTTTCAATGGCAAGCACATTGCCACTTTGTTGACTCAGTAATGAGCACGTCGCCAGCGTCAATTTCTTCTTGAT
The DNA here is from genome assembly GCA_963768215.1 of uncultured Gammaproteobacteria bacterium. Classification (GTDB taxonomy): domain Bacteria; phylum Pseudomonadota; class Gammaproteobacteria; order SZUA-229; family SZUA-229. The sequence goes on along the minus strand of CAVYHW010000021.1, from coordinate 3,802 downwards.
TGATTTCATCGTATGTCCCTAATTAATTGCAACCACAGCCGCCGCCGCCAACACCAGTACCACCAGTAGATGCCTCTTTACTAAAAAATATATGGTCGTCACTGTAAGAGAACATCTTGTCCTGCGGAAACTGCATAGCTGGTTGTGCGAGCACGTCTTTTTCCCAGGGTTTGAGTTCTTCGCTGACCATAATATTGCTTACTGTCGAGCAAGCCGATATGAGAGAACAAATTGCAAGCGTAAATATTTTATTCATTGTATGAATGGCTACATTGAGTTAAGTAACTGGCGTATTTTTTCTTCAATTTCACTTGCATCGCCTTCTCTGTAACCTTTATGGGCAAAAACTAGCTGCCCTTTCTTATCGATGAGGTACGAGCTTGGCATCGCTTTTAAATTATATTTTGTCGCGACAGTACCTTCCGGGTCATAGGCAACATCGAAATCGGCAGGCACTTTATCTAAAAATTTGGCCGCATCTTCCCTGGATGAGTCCAGGTTAATCGCAATAATGGTGAAATCTTTTCTGTCATATCTGGAAAGCATGTCATTCATCCAGGGAAAGGATTTACGGCACGGATCACACCAGGATGCCCAGAAGTCAAGAAAGACCACTTTGCCTTTCAGCTTAGTCAGACTGATGCTTTTATTGTCACCAGGAAGATCAAATGTGGGTGCTTTTTGAGCAAAAGAGCATGGACTGAACGTGATGACCAAAAAAACCCATAGTATTACTATATATTTATGTTTTATCATGATTTATCAGGTGATTTGGTTAACGAGAAATGCCTTATATTAGATATATTATAGACTTGTCACGGCTAAAAAGAGAGATTTTTTTCAGAATAAGTGTAATTTTTTCCAACATTATTTAATATTCGAATCAGCATGTTTTTTTGAAATAAAACATCATTTACCTGCGTAAGCACAAGTCCCAATAGGGCGTCCCCTCAAATCGTTTAACAGGAAAATCAACAAAAGATCGGACACGGCGGGAAAGATGGCGGGTTTGCGGGTAAATCGCCTAAGCATCCACCTGTGGTGGCCTGTCATCCTGGAGAAATGGAGCCAGCGCACAATGAAATTCTCCCAATCAGGCAACAGAGTAAAGCAAATATCCATCAATACCAGGATACCTAAATCGCGATAAAATCCTTGTTTCGATAACCGCGTATACGTTGACATACTTCATAGCCCTCTCGACTTCCTTCGTCGTTTGTATTTCCTTCAACCTAAAATCATCAGTTGGACGGCAGGTAGAGTGCTTTTTTTATCGTGACTAGCCCGAATATTTCATAGGAACGCTGAAAATATAGCTTAACATTATGATTTTATTAATAAATATTAGTATATTAGCAAAACACACTATGTACCTGGTATCGCTATACAGTTTTTGGAAAAATCTCAGCGGCCATTTTGACCGATTCGCCTGTAACCATAGCTATGGCTATGCTTTTCGGCGAATCGGTCAAACTGACTCACCGAGATTTCCCCAAAATTCTGTATTCCTATGAAATATCCGGGCTAGCAAGGCGCGATGAGGCGGAATAGCGAGCTATTGCAACGATTCGCAACGATGCCAGGCGCGGTAAAAAATGTGCTATACCTGTCGTAACGCAGTCACCCTTTCGGTGAGTTGGTTGGTAGTACAATAGTTAAATATATTCATATAGTTAGTGTTACATTGAAGAGGTCAACTGATGAATTTAGGTTCAATGCTCATAAAAACTTCATCATTGGCTTCGAGCACAATACCAACATGCGACCAGTCGGTAGCGGTACGACGATTTAGAAAAAACATACCGGGTTTGACAACAGAACGATCAAGTCCTCGCTCAGGCAAAAAAAGATCTTTTTCCTTACTCTCCAAATCCCTTTGTAGACATATTGTTGTTACAAACATAATACATCTGCTATGCTCATCTTCATGAACACAGACTGTAAATTATTGATTTCGCACAAACCAGTAAGCTGGTTTTTAATTGCGACTATTCTACTGGTTACATTACTGCCTGCTCATTATCATTTACATCATCTTTATAATGATGAGACCTTAAGTTCAGCTGCAACAACCCACAAACACGTCATCGACTTACATGTCTTAACTGAAAAAACCGGGCAATTACATCATGATGATGAGGTTACAATCTTTGCGGCATCACCCGATGGCATTATGAAAAAAAGCGGTCCAGACTATTCCCCGTTCATTCTGCTGGCTATTGTACTGCTATTACTACCTGCCCTGATCACACGAAAAAGCTTACTGCTAAGTTACAAAAGCACAAACCTCAAACAGCCCCTCCCTCATTTCACACCGCTGCTTCGCGCACCACCTCCGTACTAATCTCAAGGATTGTTACCAACAAACTGTATGGTCCAGCCAGTAGCGTATTGTTGCGTGTCCATCTGACTTAATAACCATACGATTTATTGTTTTATAACCATACATCTCATCGATGTTGGAGAATTGGTGCTATGCGTCAATCAATTGTTATTTTACTGTGTATTTTACCATCTGCATTTTTTGCCTATGCTGATAATTCAAAAGGTGTAATCACCAAAGCAGATAACAAACTCACACTGGAGCAGGCTATCATCAATGTGCTTGAGAACAGTCCTTTGCTCAAAGCCGCTGACTACGAATCAAAAGCTGCTGCTACACGCATTCGAACGGCAAAACTGTCACCGGCTTATCGCGGTTCTATTGAATTAGAAAATTTTGCGGGTAGTGGTTTGCACAGCGGGAGTGATGCGCTTGAAACAACACTAAGTTTATCGAAAGTGCTGGAACTGGGTGACAAGGCAAAGTTGCGTGGTGATGTGTCTCACAGCAAAGCAATGCTTTTGCGAAATGAACAGGATTTAAAACGTCTTGATTTACTGGCTGAAACAGCAAAACACTTTATAGAAGTCATTACCGACCAGCATCGCCTGGTTAACACAAACGATTCTATCGACATTGCTAAACGCACTAAACAGATTGTCGAAAAACGTGTTAGTGCAGGAAAATCACCAACGGCAGAACTTCGACGCGCCAATATAGCACTGTCGCGTTCTGTACTAAAACTCGAACATGCAAAACATAAACTTGAAACCACACGCTTAAAACTGGCAATACTGTGGGGAGAAACTACCCGAGGAAAATCGCGACTTTCTTTTACCACTGCTGATGCCGATCTGTTTAATCTTGAACAGCCTGTACCATTTGAATCCCTGGTTGTATTGCTGGAGCGCAATCCTGACCTGGTTCGCCTGGTAACTGAAAAACGTCTGTCGCAGTCACAAACCTTGCTGGCAAGATCATCTGCTCAGTCTGATATAGAAATATCAGGCGGTGTGCGGCACTTTAATGTAACAGATGACACTGCACTGGTTTTGTCGCTTAATGTTCCATTTGGCTCATCATCTCGCGCAAGCTCGAATATTAAAGAAGCTGAAATGATGGCTTTGCGAGACCCTCATATTTATCAGCAGCAGCGTTTAAAACTGTACTCCACCTTGTTTGAACTTCACCAGGAAATCAAACATGCTTTTGACGCGGTGACCGCTTTACGTGAAACCATCATCCCACAGGCTGAACTGGCGCTACAGGATTATGAAAAAGGCTATGCAGCCGGTCGTTATTCATTTCTTGAACTCAGCGAAGCACAGCAGCTGCTTCTTGATTTAAAACTTGAGAAGGTGGTCGCCGCCTCAGACTACCATCGTTACCGTATTGAAATTGACAGGCTCACTGGCGCTGGCCTGTCTACCGACCTGCCTACAGACCTATCAACAGGCACATCGACAGGAGTAGCTCCAT
>CAVYHW010000020.1:0-47848 GCA_963768215.1 uncultured Gammaproteobacteria bacterium | reverse complement strand
GTCGGCGCCCTGGCACATATACCAGATGCGTCGTCCCGGGTTGCCAAAACGCCGTGATAATACGCTGATGGGCAGTTTTTCCATGTCGCCGCAATAGTGTACGCCATGCAATGCAAGAAAGTTACCGATGCCTTTGGCGATACCACAGAGTTCCGTTACTGGCACATGCTGCAGGGCAGACTTTGCCTGCCATGGTGGAATAACAGTAAAACCATCCGGTTTGTTAAGTTTGGCAGCGTATTTGGCGGTGGTTTTATCGCCACTTAAACCTAATGAGCATAATAAACCCGAGGCCCGGTAAACCGCCTGCTTGAGTTGTCGTGCTGCCTGTTCAGGTGAACCGTATAATTTCTGGCAGGAGGTAATATCGATAAAGGCTTCATCAACAGAAAATACTTCGATATCGGGGCAGACATTAAGCAGTGAGTGCATGATATTGCGCGAGACTTTTGCATATACTTTGGGACGTGTCGGGCGTTGCAATAAATGAGGGCAAAGCTGGCGCGCCTGTTTTAGTCGCATACCCGTGCGGATGCCGAAGGCGCGCGCTTCGTAAGAGCAGGTGATAATACAGCTGCCTCGCATGCCGTTGGTAATGGCCACCGGTTGCCCAAGGAGGGAAGGAAAATCGCGCTGATCGACAGAGGCGAAAAAAGCATTCATGTCGATCAGCGCGATGGCGCGTTGCCAGTGATTGTTGGTCATTTGTCGTTTGTCATTGGTTGTTGGTCGAAAGACAAAAGACTAATGACAAACGACCGGTTTTCAATACTTCCGTAGTTGCCCAATCAACACCCCCTGAATTCTCACCCGGCTGGCTTCGTATACCATTGGTTCCATGTCTTTATTTGCTGGAACCAGCCTGATGTAACGTCCTTTATGGCTACGCTGAAAACGCTTCAATGTGGTTTCGGTTTCGTCAATCAGCGCCACCACGATATCGCCATCGTTGGCCGTTTCGCAAAATTTAATGATGACCGTATCGCCGTCCATGATGCCGGCTTCAATCATGGAGTCACCCTGTACACGCACGGCAAAATTATTACGGCCGAAAAAGTCTCTGAGATCGATTTCATCTTCACCGGGAATGGCTTCGATGGGTTTGCCGGCGGCAATTTTTCCCAGCAGAGGCAGGATGGATTCTTTGCGGTACGGATTAGGTCTGAGCAGGCGAATCCCCCGGTGCTTACCACTGTCTGTTGCGATAAAACCGGCATCCGTCAGCGCCTGTACATAACGGTGCGCCACGCCCCGGGAGTTAATGCCTATGCCTTCAGCAATCTCCTGCAGTTTGGGCGGCGCAGTGTGCCTGGCGATATAACGCTGAATAAAGTCCAGCGCAAGTTTTTGCTTGTCTGTCAGTTGCTGGTTGCTATGCTGGTTGTCAGGCATTATTGTTCTCATAATGTTCTCATTAAGAACCATTTTAAGCGAAGTGCCAATATTGCATCAAGAGATATTTTTATGATTTGTTCGAAAGCTTTCAGTAAGAAATGACATATTAATAACGACTTCTGACCTGAATTTGACAGTTTTATTAACTCTCCATTACAGATGTTAAAATAATGAGCGACAGGAGTGATAGTCAAAACAGGTGAAATGGAGCATTAACCCGGATATTTCATAGGAATGCAGAGTTTTGGGGAAATCTCAGTGAGTCAGTTTGGCTGATTCGTCCCAAGATGACGTTATGGGCATAGCCATAGCTATGGTTACAGGCGAATCAGTCCCAAAGTATATTAACAACTGGCCGCTGCAGATTATTCCAAAAACTGCATAGCGGTCTCTGGTACATAGTGTGCTTTGCTAATATGCCAATAATTCTATATACAATCATAATGTTAAGTTGAAATTGCAGTGTTCCTATGAAATATCCGGGTTAAAGGGCTTTCAGGAGCATATAAAGTTTATAACTGCTGTATACAGCGCATTTAGCTAATGGTTAGAAATAAAATTATCTCTCTGGCATGTGTCTTGCAATACTAACCATATTAACAGCCAAATTTAAGAGGTAAACAATGCAAAACAGAAAAGGTAATCAGCGAGGAGTAATAGTTATAAAGATGGCTATATGGTCATCTTGGGTATTTACCTTCTACATTGGTTACCTGTCCGCCAAAGTAACATTCTAAATGAAGCAAAGAAAAAACTTTCTATGACTAATTTATTCGAGAAGGCAATGCAAACATTAAATAAGGCATTTGTTCAGCAAGAGCAGTTATTTGTTAATGCAGAGGATGAAGATCTGGTAATGAGCTGTGGCGCATTTAATCCACGATTTTTAGCCAAGATTAAAAGAAGTAAAGCGGAAAACCAAAAAAGTAAGTTATTGAATCTTCGTGAGTATTTTCATGATGTATTGGTTCTCTTGCCAGGGCGCAAAGCTCACAAAGCAAGGTTCTAAGATCGGATCCAGGATCAGCCCCAGGATCAGCCCCAGGATCAGCACTGGGTTCTTTGAATTTTCCTGGCGTTCTTCGTCTTAGCGAGAGAATGTGCAGTGTAATCGGCAGTAGCGTGATTATCTTTTAGGAATATACAGATCCGTTATCGTGCCTTCAGCCATTTCAGCGGCAAAGTTGAAGGTTTCTGACAGTGTTGGATGCGGGTGTACTGTCAGTGCGATATCTTCAATATCAGCGCCCATTTCCAGCGCCAGCACCGCTTCAGCGATGAGTTCACCTGCATTTGTTCCGACTATACCGGCGCCGATAATCTGATGCGTGTTTTTATCAAACAGCACCTTGGTCAAGCCTTCGTTACGCCCGATACTTAATGAGCGGCCACTGGCTGCCCACGGGAACACAGCTTTTGTATATTCAACTCCATCGGTTTTTGCCTGTTCTTCAGTCAGGCCCATCCAGGCAATTTCAGGGTCAGTGTAAGCAACTGAAGGAATAGTTTTCGCGTCGAAATAAGATTTCATGCCGCTGATAACTTCCGCTGCTGTTTTTGCTTCATGGGTGGCTTTGTGCGCCAGCATGGGCTGGCCGACGATGTCGCCAATGGCAAAGATGTGGTTTACATTAGTGCGTTGCTGTTTATCAACCGCAATAAAACCGCGTTCATCGACGGCAACACCGGCTTTATCGGCGTCAATTAACAGACCGTTCGGGCTACGGCCAACTGCTAGTAACACACGGTCAAAAGTATCATTTTCTGGCACACCTTTGCCTTCGAAAGAAACTTTTAAGCCTTTCTTTAAAACGTCAATAGTGGTGACTCTGGAGTTTAACCAGATGTTTTCATAACGGGCCTTAAGGCGTTTCATTAAAGGGCGAACCAGGTCGGTATCGCAACCTGGAATCAAACCGGGTGATAATTCAACAACGGAAACTTTTGAACCAAGGGCATCATAAACTGTTGCCATTTCCAGGCCGATAATGCCGCCACCAATAACTAGCAGGCGTTGAGGAATATCGGCCAGTTCCAGTGCGCCGGTTGAGTCCATTAAACGTTCATCTTCATATGGAAAGCCGGGAATTTTAAATACAGACGAACCGGCAGCGATGATAGCGTTGTCAAAAGAAACCGTTTTACTGCCATCTTTAGCAGTGACTTCAATGGTATGTGGTGAGGTGAATTTACCGTAACCTGTCACAATCTGTACTTTGCGCTGTTTGGCCAGACCCGCCAGTCCACCAGTGAGCTGTTTGATGACCTTGTTTTTAAAACCGGCCAGTTTTTCGATATCAATTTTTGGGGTACCGAAATCAATACCGTGGTTCGCCATTTCAGCGGCTTCGTTGATGATTTGTGCAGTGTGCAATAAAGCTTTGGAGGGAATGCAGCCAACGTTCAGGCAGACGCCACCGATGTTGTCGTATTTTTCAATTAGGATGACTTTTTTACCCAGATCAGCTGCGCGAAAAGCGGCAGTGTAACCACCGGGGCCGGAACCGAGCACCACAACCTCAGCATGCATATCGCTATTGCCGTCAAAAGACGCAGCTGCCGGTGCTGCTGGTGTAGCGGGTTGGGCTGGAGTTTCTGCTGACTTTGGGGCTTCAACTGCTGCCTGTGTTTCGGTACTGTCACTGACAGCTTTATCGCCGTTGTCGCTGATTTCAAGTTTTAATATCAGGCTGCCCTGGTTAACTTTGTCATTAACATTGACCAGAACTTCCTTGACGGCGCCCGCAGAAGGTGAAGGAATTTCAATCGAAGCCTTATCTGATTCCAGGGTAATGAGTGCATCTTCTTTTGCGATGATGTCGCCCGGGTTGATCAGTACTTCAATAACATCAACGTCAGCAAAGTCGCCGATATCAGGAACTTCTACATTAACTATCTTGCTCATATGTTTACTCGAAATAAAAACATTGAAAAGCGATTCACCACAGAGGCACAGAGTTTTTATATTTTTACTTTAACTAATTTTCTCTGCGAACTCTGTGTCTCTGTGGTTAAAGCATTAGGGTTTAGTTTTTTTATAGTAATAATCTTCTTGTATCAGATAACACTTTACTTAAGTATGAAGTAAAGCGTGCACCGTCAGCACCATCGATAACGCGGTGGTCGTATGATAAGGATAATGGCAGCATTAAACGTGGTTCGAATTCACCCTCGCCATCATCATTTTTGATGTAGACAGGTTTTATACTTGAACGCGATACCCCGAGGATGGCTACTTCAGGGGCATTGACGATAGGAGTAAATGCCGTACCACCGATTCCGCCGAGGCTGGAAATACTGATGCAGCCGCCCTGCATGTCTGTCGGGGACAGTTTTTTACTACGCGCACGTACACTGGTTTCTACTAACTCCTGTGCCAGTTCGATCAATGATTTTCTATCGCAGTCACGAATCACCGGAACCACCAGGCCGTCAGGTGTATCCATGGCAACGCCAATGTTGACGTAATGTTTCAGGATAAGGTTTTCGCCGGTATGGTCGAGGGATGAATTGAAGCGTGGAAATTCTTTTAATGCGGAAACCAGTGCTTTCATCAGAAAGACCAGTACAGTGACACGGATGCCTTCTTTCTGGTTCTCTTCGTTTAACTGTTTGCGGAACTGTTCCAGCTCGGTAATATCCGCTTCATCAAACTGGGTGACGTGAGGAATGTTTACCCAGTTACGGTGCAGGAATTTACCGGTGAGTTTATTGATTCGAGTTAGAGGCTGAGCCTCAATATTACCAAACTGACTGAAATCAATTTCCGGCATTGGCTCTACAGCCAGTCCACTGCCTTGAGCGCCCTGCGAAAGCACCTGTTTGACCCATGCTTTAACGTCTTCTTTTAATATGCGATTTTTCATGCCGCTGCCTGTCATTTGTGACAGGTCAGCGCCAAGTTCACGGGCGAATTTTCTTACCGATGGACTGGCATGGGCCTTTTTGAAATCTTCTTCGTTGATGCTTATCGAAGCGGTAGGTGAAGGTCGAGATGCTGCGGGCGCCGGTTTTGGTGCAGCTGGTGGCTCGGGTTTTGTTTCCTTTGGTGCAAGCTCTGGTGTTGTAACTTCAGGTTTGTCTTCAACTAAAACTTCTTCGGTTTCAGCAGTGCTTTCTGCTGAGGTTTCTATGGTAACAAGCAAATCACCTTGAGAGACATTATCGCCGAGTTTGACTTTTACTTCTTTGACTGTGCCTGCAAAAGGCGATGGAATTTCCATCGCGGCTTTGTCAGATTCCAGTGAAACGATGGCATCTTCAACGTTGATGGTATCGCCTGCAGAAACCAGGATTTCAATGACTTCAACGCCTGCAAAGTCACCAATATCAGGTACATGAATGTCTTTAATTTCTGCCATTATTATCTACCTGCCTATATAACAAAATTAGGCTGTTAACGGGTTAGGTTTTCTGGTTTTTATGCCGTATTTCTTAATGGCTTCACTGACTTTTGAAACAGCAATGCTGCCTTCATCAGCCAGGGTTTTTAATGCGGCGAGAGTAACGTAATGGCTGTTGACTTCGAAGTGGCGGCGCAGGTTCTTACGTGTATCGGAGCGTCCGAAACCGTCAGTGCCCAGCACAGTGTAGCTTGCGGGAATATATTGACGGACCTGGTTAGAAACGGTGCGGATATAATCTGATGAAGCAATAACAGGGCCTTCACAATTTTCCAGCTGCTGCGTGATATAAGGCACACGTGCTTTTTTGCCGGGATTCAGCATGTTCCAGCGCTCACAGTCCACCGCTTCGCGGGCAAGTTCATTGTAGCTGGTAATGCTCCACACATCAGCGCTGACTTTCCAGTCGTTTTTGAGTAGTTCCGCAGCATCAATCACTTCACGTAAAATGGTGCCGCTGCCAAATAGCTGAACTTTGGTTTCACCTTTATTTCGCGGTATCTGCGCTGAACAGATACATGCCTTTTTTAATGCCAGACTCTGCACCTTTTGGCATGGCTGGCATGGTGTAATTTTCATTCATTGCGGTAATGTAGTAATACACATTTTCCTGCCGCTGGACCATACGCTGCATGCCGTCATGAATAATGACGGCCAGTTCGTAAGCAAAGCAGGGATCATAAGCAACACAGTTAGGGATGGTAGAGGCCACGATTAAACCATGACCATCCTGATGCTGCAGACCTTCACCGGCAAGTGTGGTGCGACCGGCAGTGGCGCCAATTAAGAAACCGCGCGCCTGCATATCGCCTGCCGCCCAGGCAAGGTCACCAATACGCTGGAAGCCAAACATAGAGTAGTAAACGTAAAACGGAATCATATTGACGCCGTGTGAGCTGTAAGCTGTAGCAGCGGCAATCCAGGATGACATGGCGCCAGCTTCATTTATACCTTCTTCTAAAATCTGGCCAGTCTTGTCTTCCTTGTAGAACATGACCTGGGCCTTGTCCTGTGGCTCATACAACTGGCCGACAGACGAATAGATGCCTAGCTGACGGAACATGCCTTCCATGCCAAAAGTGCGGGCCTCATCCGGAACGATAGGTACAACATTTTTGCCAATCTTTTTATCACGAGCCAGAGAGGTAAGTATACGAACAAAGGCCATGGTGGTTGACATTTCGCGATCACCAGAGCCCTGTAGTAAGGCATCAAAAGTAGATAGTTTAGGCACTTCCAGTGGTGTCGCCAGATGTTCGCGTGAAGGTAAATAACCACCTAATGCTTTTCGTCTTTCCCGCATGTAAGTTAATTCAGGACTGTCTTCAGCCGGTTTGTAATACTCGGCTTTTCCGATTTGCTCGTCAGTCAGGGGGATATTGAAGCGTTTAGCAAAAGTGCTTAACGCCTCGATGTTCATTTTCTTCTGTGAATGGGTGGCATTCTGGCCTTCGCCGGCCGGGCCCATGCCGTAACCTTTCACGGTCTTGGTCAGAATAACGGTGGGCTGCCCTTTATGGTCCACCGCCTGTTTATAGGCTGCGTAGACTTTATATGGATCATGACCGCCACGATTCAGCCGCCATATGTCATTATCAGACATGTGCGCCACCATGGCTTTTAATTCAGGTGAATTAAAGAAATGTTCACGTACAAAAGCACCGTCTTTGGCTTTGTAGTTCTGGTAATCACCGTCTACCACTTCTGTCATACGTTTTTGCAGCAGGCCATCTTTGTCTTTGGTTAGCAGTGGGTCCCAGTAGGAGCCCCAGATAACTTTAATGACATTCCAGCCGGAGCCACGAAATACTGATTCCAGTTCCTGGATAATCTTGCCGTTGCCGCGGACCGGGCCGTCAAGACGTTGCAGGTTGCAGTTGATAACAAAAATCAGGTTGTCCAGTTTTTCACGGCCACCCAGTGAGATCGCACCCAGTGATTCCGGTTCGTCCATTTCACCATCACCGCAGAAAGCCCAGACTTTGCGGTTGTCTGTTTTGGCAATGCCACGGTCCTGCAGGTACTTCATAAATCGTGCCTGATAGATTGACATGATTGGCCCCAGGCCCATGGAAACCGTTGGAAACTGCCAGAAGTCAGGCATTAACCACGGGTGAGGGTATGAGGACAGGCCGCCGCCATCAACTTCCTGACGGAATTTATCCAGTTGTTTTTCCTCCAGACGACCTTCCAGGTAAGCACGTGCATAAGCGCCGGGGGCAGAGTGGCCCTGCATAAATACCAGGTCACCACCGTGGTCGGGTGTGTGTGCATGAAAGAAATGGTTAAAGCCAATATCATATAAAGTTGCGGCCGAAGCAAAACTGGCGATATGGCCGCCAAGCTCGGAGCTTTCTTTATTGGCGCGAACCACCATGGCCATCGCATTCCAGCGAATAAAAGAGCGGATGCGGTTTTCCAGCTCACGATTGCCGGGTGACTGTTGTTCCAGATGTGTAGGGATGGTGTTTAAATAAGCCGTATTGTTGGTAAACGGCAGGTTGGCGCCGTTGCGGCGAGCATTATCAATTAGCTGCTCAAGCAGGAAATGTGCGCGTTCAACACCTTCATTTTCTATGACTGCATTTATCGCATCCAGCCATTCCTGGGTTTCCAGGGGATCAATATCGTGTAACTCTGTCATCTAAATCTCGCACATTCTGCCCAAATCACGCTACTTTATTGAAAGTTGGCGTAATTTGATGGAATTCTTTAGTTGTTATTAATAACTTACAGGAGTTTATAAACTTTTTACTGCGTGTTAAGGGCGTAATTATAAAAGTTAAAGCAAATTTAGTCGAATTTAATATAGTGGCAGTAAGTTTAAGGTGTATCTTCATCAAAAAAACATTTTTTCACCACAGAGGCACAGAGGGCACAGAGAAAAACTTTTTATATTGTTTGCCGCGCCACAGTCGCAGTAAACAAAAAAACTCTGTGTACTCTGTGCCTCTGTGGTGAATAACCCACGATGAATAATTTTGGGTTTTTAAGTATAATCCGCAGCTCTTTTATGAATATACAACTGGAAACTCACCATGTCTGCAAAGCCAACCATTAAAAAAGCTGTTCTTGCCTATTCTGGCGGTCTTGATACTTCTGTTATTTTGAAATGGTTGCAGGATGAGTATCAATGTGAAGTGGTTACTTTTACTGCTGACATCGGACAGGGTGAAGAAGTTGATCCGGTGCGTGGAAAAGCCGAAGCACTGGGTATTAAAGAAATATATATTGAAGACCTGACTGAAGAATTTGTGTCAGATTATGTGTTTCCCATGTTTCGTGCAAATACCGTATATGAAGGAGAGTACCTGTTAGGCACTTCAATCGCGCGTCCGCTTATTGCCAAACGCATGGTTGAAATTGCTAAAGAGACCGGCGCAGATGCAATTTCTCATGGCGCAACAGGTAAGGGCAATGACCAGATTCGTTTCGAGTTAGGCGCTTACGCACTTATGCCAGGCGTACATATCATTGCGCCATGGCGTGAATGGGACTTGCTGTCACGTGAAAAGTTAATGAAATACGCCAGTGATCACGGCATTGATGTTGATTTTAACAAAGGTAAAAAATCACCTTATTCAATGGATGCCAACCTGCTTCACATCTCTTATGAGGGTGGCGTACTGGAAGACCCCTGGGCGGAAGCAGAAGAGGACATGTGGCGCTGGACAGTGTCACCTGAAAAAGCACCCGATAAAGCGACTTATATTGAATTGACCTACCAGCAGGGTGATATTGTTGCGATAGACGGCAAAACGATGACCCCGGCCCAGGTGCTTACTGAATTAAATCGCCTGGGCGGTGAAAATGGTATTGGTCGAACGGACATCGTCGAGAACAGGTATATCGGTATGAAGTCGCGCGGCTGTTATGAAACACCGGGCGGCACTATTATGTTACGTGCGCATCGCGCGATGGAATCGTTAACACTGGATCGTGAAGTGGCGCACCTGAAAGACGAGTTAATGCCGCGTTATGCCAAGTTGATCTATAACGGCTACTGGTGGAGTGCTGAGCGTGAAATGATGCAGCAGATGATTGATGCCTCGCAACAATATGTTAACGGTGTGGTACGGGTGAAGCTGTATAAAGGCAATGTTGATATCGTTGGCCGCAAATCGGATGACTCATTGTTTGATGAAGCTATTGCCACCTTTGAAGATGATGGTGGCGCCTATGATCACAAGGATGCGAGTGGATTTATAAAATTGAATGCCTTACGTTTAAGAATGCAGGCAAGCCGCAGAAAGTAAAAATTAATTTTCAATCGTCCACAGATGCACGCAGATGAACACAGATAAAAAACTATAAAGTTATAAGTTAGATGCAAAACTCGCAGTTATAAAAAATTCACTAACTTGAGTAACAATGCCTTTGTTGTGAAAAGTTTTTATTAACAATAATTTTTTTTATCTGTGTTCATCTGCGTGCATCTGTGGATAGTTAAGTTTTTATATTCCTGTCATTAACTTCTTATTTACACGAATCATTAGATGTATTGGTTTTAGTGTTGGGAATGTTTAGCTGGACTTTATGCTAATATACCTTTTATTCTTCCTGTACTTTTGATGAGCTGCCACAAGACGTAGCGAGTATATTTATGGATACGTTGATCACAGCCTGGAATGAACTTCCGATAAATGCCGAAGAGGTCGAGTTGATTATTCGTTCGATCCTTCAGGTGTTGCTGCTGGCCTCATCAGCGGTTTTTTCCGGTTCTGAAACCGCACTTTTCTCACTTAGTCGTATCGATCTACAACGTATGCGTCAGACACGCGCGAAACACTCTGAGAGCATACATGCAATGCTTGATGAGCCACGACGTCTAATCATCTCCATTCTGTGTGGCAATGAACTGGTCAATATCGCCTCGGCAGTCAATATGACTGGAATCCTGTTGTTATTATTTAATAGCGAGGACATCGGCTGGATCAATATTCTAGTTATGGTGCCACTGCTATTACTGGTTGGTGAAATCACCCCCAAGACCATTGCAGTCAGTTTCCCGGTCAAATTTGCTACCCGCCTGACTGCCCTTGTTCTTCCTCGCTGGATCATCTTTATCACGCCACTGCGTGAGGTGGTGCGTCTGCTGGCGGATCGTATTACCACATTAGTGGTTGGAGATGCGGTGGACCGTGAGAACCTGCTCAAACGAGATGAGTTGCGCACCCTGCTTGAGGAGGGTGAGGAAACCGGCATCATTGAAGCAACCGAGCGGGTATTGATCGATAACCTGCTGGAGGCGTCGGAGACCGATATTTCAAGGATTATGACCCCCAGTATCCGTATCAATTTCCTCGATGCCAAACTACCTGTTTCTGAGCTGATCGAGAAGTTTCGTGAATACGCCCATCCGCGCATCCCTGTGTATGAGGGTCACTGGGATAATGTTATTGGTTTTATGCATTCTGAGGATGTTCTGCGTATTATCAAAGGCGGTGGTGATCTTGAACAGATCACCCTTGAAAACATGTTGAAGCCGGCCCATTTTGTTCCTCCCACCAAGAAGATAGATGAGATGTTTGACTATTTCCAGGCGCACAATACCCGGGTGGGGATCATCCTTGGTGAGTATGGTGAGGTCCATGGACTGGTTACCATGAAAGATGTTGTAAAGTTCATTTTTGGTGAAATTTCCGGGCGCATGGAAGGGCAGGAATATTATCGAGAGGAGGATGAGAACAGTTATGTCGTGCCTGGCGATATGCGGCTGGCAGATTTTAATAACCTGACCAATTTCGATATTGAGGACCCGGTGATGACGACTATCGGTGGGGTGGCATTCCGTCTTTTTGACTCTTTGCCCAGTAAGAATGAACGCCTGATCCACGAAGGTTTTGAATTTACCGCCATGGAGCTTACAGGCTTACGAATCAGTAAATTGATGGTGCGCCGTGCTGTGGTGAATGACAGGGTAGAGAGTACGGATGCCATTGATGAAGAGCAGGTCGAGGAAGAACAGGCTGAATCAGCGCTGCGAGATGAAGAAACATTGCTCAAGTCAGAACCCGGGCCGGAGACTGGGCCAGAACCCAAGAGTGATCTTGCCGATGAGCCGGAGTCGGCTGAACTGGAGTCAGCTGAAAAAACAAGGGAGGTGAATAATGGACCTCTGGTTTGAGATTGTACTGATCCTCGTGTTTCTATTGCTGAAGGGTTTTTTCTCTGGCTCCGAGATTGCCGTCGTCAACTCCGACAAGTTCAAGTTGCGCCATCAGGCCAAGCTTGGCAACCGTGGGGCAGCTTTGGTATTAAAACTTTTTAAAACCCCTGATGTGATTCTTGGCACCACACTGGTAGGGACCAATATCGCTACGGTTACCATCTCCACCCTCGGGGCTTTACTCTTTATTGATCTATTCGGTTCAGCGGGTGACCTGATTTCAGTTGTTGTAATGACCCCGGTGCTGTTGATTCTGGGTGAGGTGGTGCCAAAAAGCATTTTTCAGCAGAAGGCGGATGTGATCACATGCCATATTATCTATGTGCTGCGTTTTTTCTCGATAGTATTCTGGCCGGTGATCTTCGTGTTCAGTGCTGTGGCCCGCTTTGCAACCCGTATCGTTGGTGGCGGGGACGTGCCACAAAATATGTTTATCACCCGTGAGGAGCTACGGGCATTACTTGATATCTCCGATTCATCCGCAAACCCTTCACAGATTGACCGTAAGCGTATCCGTCGGGTGATCCGTTTTGCTGATACCACAGTGGGTGAGGCGATGATCCCGCTTGCCGATGTGGTTGGTTTTAACGAGGTGCGGAACTTGAAGGAAGCGGTGCGTACCGTGATGAAGCATGGCTATAACCGCCTGCCGGTCTATCGCAGCAACCTGACCAATGTAAAGGGGATGTTGACACTCAGTACCTGGGACCTGATGGACCCTGAGCTGCTTGAAAAGCCCATCGCTGACTATATTCGACCGGTGCTCTACCTGTCCCCCAAACAGATGATCGACCGAGCCCTGCCACAACTACAGGCGCGTGATGACCATATTGCCGTGGTGGTGGATGAGTTTGGTTCTGCCGTCGGCATACTGACTATGGAAGACATCTTTGAGGAGGTGGTCGGTGAGATCGATGTTGGTTATGACTTTGATGAGTACCATCCCAAGCAGCGTATCAGTATCGAACATGAGAGCGAAACCTCGCACCTGATGTCTGGTCGTATGCCAATTTCGGAGATCAATGACATCCTTTATACCTCATTGCCGGTAGAAGAGGCCCATACCATTGGTGGGTTTGTGAGTAGTCGACTGCGCCGTCTTCCTGTGGACGGGGACACGGTCGAGGACAAGGATTATAGACTGACGGTGCTGGAGTCGGATGGTCGGGTAGCAGTCAAGGTGCGGCTGGAACAGATCTAGTACATTGACGTAATACGGATTAGTTGTAGTAGTTTAGATCATGAATCGCCAGGCATCCCGGATGAGCTTCAATCATCTTTACTTGTCACCTGTATCAAGTCCCATCCATTCACGCGTTTGCGGATGATAATGTGCAATCCCTTCCAGCATGCCCGCACTGTAATTACCGTTCATGCCGGCAAAATCACCTTTGGCAATATAAAGCTGGTCGATGAAACCGTTTTCCCTGGCCAGTAGCAGGGCAAGCTCACGCACATCAGGCTGGCTGTTGGCCACCAGTACTGCCGGTATAGGGCTAACCAGTACCTCAATATCATTGCCGCTATCACCACAGAAAATAGTATTGCTGTAGTCAAAGCCATGTACTCTCATCAATGCCTTAATGGCATGAAATTTTGAAGCATGTGCGGGTAATATATCCAGTAATCCTACCCCGGCTGGTTCATCCACACTCCAGATCAAACTTGCTTTCACTCCTGCATCATTGAATCTTTGTCCGATCAAAGCATCCAATGCTTCACGATTTGCATACAGCGGCACATAGTAACTTAATTTAAAATGATTCTGCTTGCTTGGCTCCTGCAGTCGTAACACAGTTATATCATTCAGTATTGATTTAAGATCTGCATGTGACTTCCCCCCCCAGTCTGTCGCTATGTGTTCTTCCCATTCTAACTGCCTTTGCCAGTCCTGAGATTCGCCAACATGGTAGATAGTGGTTCCAACATCGCCGATGACAAAATCAGGTATTGGCAGGACAAAGTTAATGATCGCTTTTTTCACCAGCTTGAGATGCCGGCCACTGACATAGGCTAAAATAACCTCAGGCCGTTCAGCGAGTGTCGAGAAATATTTACGCGCCATGGGGGATTCAGACTGTGGTCCATTCGGAATCAGTGTGCGATCCAGATCTGTACAAATCAGTAATTTATCAGGCATCCGGCACCCTGCAGGCATCGAAAAAATCATAATACTCCAGGGCTTCCATGATCCCGTATGCATGAGACTGGCTAGCAAAATAAATGTTGTCGGCATCGTCCAGTTGAGATAGTTCTTCATTGTGACGATTTTCAGTAACAACCGCCAGGGTATTGCCCCGCATCATGTCTTCATCTGCACCTGAACCGCCTGCAACCAGGATATTTTCAAGCGGTATCTCCAGGCGTTGTGCAACATAGCGTAATGCCTGACCTTTAGAGGCGCGTGATGGAATGACATCCAAAAATTGTCCAAATGATAAAATAACATTGGCAGTAATTTCTTTTTGCCTGATCATAGCTATGATTTCATCAAGAGCTGGTGCCCTGTCAGCATCATAGTAATAAGAAATTTTAAAAGATGTCTGCGTAGATTTTGGCTGCAGGGTTAATCCGGGTAATTCGGAAAGTAGCTGATTAATACGTCCTGGCTTCCAGTCATGGTCGATATGGTCAGCCCAGAAATCATCTTCGGTCAGGTTTTGACTATAATGTATCCGTGTTCCCAGGCTGCTGATCAATACATCCGGTCTGGGTATCCCATGCTTTTTCATAACAGTTAGAGCAGAATCAATTCTTCTGCCCGTGGCAATTCCAAAAGAAACACATTTGCGATTTTCTCGAATCATGGCAATAAATTTGTTCAGGGCAGATGGATTACCAATCAGATTCTGATCAATATCTGTGAAAATGGCTCGATCTCGATACCTTATTGCTTTTGCAAAAGGTTTCTGTTCAGGTAAAGGTTCATATTTCCCCTGCAATTTGCTTATTTTATCAAGATAGTTTTCTGCATGCGCCTGCCATGAATAATGCTTTCTCACACCTTCGATGCCATTTTTTGATGCAGAACTCCAGCATTCATCATCAGATAAGTATTTCAGCAAGGCTTGAGTAATCTCGTTTCTATCAAGTGGATCAACCAGTTCGCCACATTTGCAGTTGGCAATAATATCTACCGGCCCACCATTTTCAGTGGCAACAAGCGGCAATCCGCTGACCGCTGCTTCAAGCAGTGTCAATCCAAATGGTTCAGTTAAAGCCGGATTAATAAATACACCTTTGCTTAATGTGACCATTCTGTAGATTTCTGGTACTTCATCAGCACGGTGTGACTTGGGAATGGCGACACGTCCGTAAAGGTTATAGCGATCGATTAACAAGAGTATATTTTTAAAAACTGTTTGCGCTCCCTTTTCCAGGTCAGCTATATCGTCTCGTATTCCGGCGACAATCAATAGATTTGCTTTTTTCTGCAACGCTTCAGACTCACCGAAAACCTCAATCAGGGTCAGGATGTTTTTACGTTCATCTGGACGGGATAAAGCCAGAATGAGGGGCTTCTCTGGTTCTTTGAAGAAATGATCAATTTGTTGTTTGAATGCAATTTTTTCATCTTGCGAGGGCGGATGAAACTGCTCCAGGTCGGTTCCTGGCGGAATAACTGTCATACG
This sequence comes from uncultured Gammaproteobacteria bacterium, assembly GCA_963768215.1. Classification (GTDB taxonomy): domain Bacteria; phylum Pseudomonadota; class Gammaproteobacteria; order SZUA-229; family SZUA-229. Next base: position 32,249 of record CAVYHW010000020.1, on the reverse strand, counting down.
CTGAGGATCGTAGTAATTATAAAGCCCGTACTGTTCTTCAATTTCATTATGCGTACTGGTAATTACCAGGTCGGCATTAGCCAGTATTTCTTCCTCAGCATCTATACGTCGTGCAATATTGTATGTCTGCTCAATCTCTTCACGTGATAATCCGCGGGCCAGCAGACGTTTACGCTTGTCCCTGCCAAGCGAATGTCCCGTATGTACCAGTGGCACACTTAACAGGTTGGAAAGTTTTACGCCGACATAACCTGCATCTGCATAATGACTGTGGACCAGGTCCGGCATCCGGTGTTGCTCATTAAGCCAGTTGACCAGGTTATCCATAAAACTATCAAGATGGTTCCACAATTGTTCTTTGGGTATATACTCACCAGGACCCGCATCAATGCGGATAATTTGCACTTTATCAGATATCTGTTCCACAGGTTGCATATAGTCTTCGCTAACAGCGGGATCTATTATGCGACGAGTTACCAAATCAACCTGATCGACATCGTCAAACTGTGCAAGGCTGCGCGCCAGGTCAAGTACGTACTTGGTCTGCCCCCCGGTATCGGCATCACGCCCGAGTTCGAGATTATGACCTCGAATCAGTCCGTGGATACTAATCAGCAATAGATAACGTTTTTTAATTTTTGTACTCATTAATCTTTCGACTCAAATTTATAGAGATACCCGCATTGACCAGTGCAAACAATGGCAGCACAATCGGTGTAGAACAGGGCAATTACCAGTACAGCGCCCATATCATCGATAATCGCAAGTGCCAGTAAAAACGCTGTCAGCCCAGGCAGTACTCGAGCACCCAGAAGCGCAAGAATGCCGATAGCAAACGCCGTATCGGTTGCCATCGGTATGGCCCCACCCATGGGCAGCGCTGCCATCATGGTTGATCGCGTAAAAAAGCAGTGCCGGTACCAGCATACCGCCAACAGCAGCCGCAAATACGGGTATAGTTCGCGCCGCATCACGCAGTTCGCCAACCAGCAATTCACGTTTCATCTCCAGTCCAGGAATAAAGAAAAACAGCGCCATTAAGCCATCGTTTACCCAATGCTGCAGGCTCATCGAATAGTCATTGTTACCCAGCACAATGCCAATGCGTGTTTCGATCAATGTATGGTAGGTATCGGTTAATGGAGAATTTGCGATGATCAGGGCAATCAGCGTAGACAGCAGCAAAAGCTTGCTAGCTGTCTTCTGATTGTGAATAAATTCCTGGAAGGGTGTCACTACGTTGGCAAAGCTTTTTTCCAGTGCGCTGGTCGCTTTACCATGGAGTTTGGAGTGGGAGTCAGCCATGTTGACCAGTATTTTACCGTGTTATTGAAAACAATGCATGCAGGCCTATGTTCGGGGGGCAGTCCAGTCATTTGAATTAATATTAAAGACATTACGTATAATCTAACGCGGGGTCTCCTTAATTCAACTGCCAGGCAAACAACTATGAGTGTGAGCTTCAACCTGGTAGATGCCAGCCATGTTGCCATCGAGGCAAGATCCGCAATGCCCAAATAATAATCAATCGTAAGTGCTTATCAACAAAACCATGCAAAACCCACTGACTAATCCGGTAAAAAACGCTCAAAACTGTAAACCCAGCTTTACACTTCCCTGGCCATCCAAACCCGGCCACTACCATAACTTATTGATAAATATAAAAACCATGTAAACAAGGCATGTGTTATGCAACAGTAATACTGACAATTGCAACTTTAAGGGTGAGAACAATGAATCATAGTAAAAAGACCCGGAAAGAATTCATAGTCATGGAGAGATTCTTAGAGATCATTATGTGGCTGGTTCTCTTTGGTTTTCTTTATATATGTTCTATGGAAATCGAAATAAGCGGCAGTCTTGACAGTTGCCATTTCTGGTGGTGCTGACTGGTGACTTTTTAAGAAAACACGTTCTAATACGTCCTGCATTTTGCCTTTCCTGCCAGTTAGTAAGATCGCGGTTTAATTTTGCTTTATACAAACGGCCTGCTTACTCTCATATATCTACTGCTGATTTACTCTTCGAAAAGAGAAAACTACAATAAATTAACTAACTGCTGCACCTGCGATTTGATTTTGCTGGCGTCATATAGTTGAAGAATTGACTGAACTTCTGCCTGTAAACTTTTAACTGTACTGTTGATAATTATATGTTTGACTTCAAGCAGGCTGTTTGCCTGCACACTGAAGTATTCCAGGCCCATGCCAAGCAGCAGACGGGTGTATCGTGTATCACTGGCCATTTCGCCGCACATGGAAACTGGAATATTGGCCCTTTTACCGGCCTCGATAATCATGTGAATCAGTTTCAATACTGATGGATGTAATGGATCGAATAAATAGTTAACTTCATCATCAATACGGTCCAGCGCCAGAGTGTACTGGATCAGGTCATTGGTGCCGATAGAAAGAAAATCGAGTTTTATTGCAAACGCATCGGCGGCAAGTGCCGCTGCGGGAACTTCTATCATGGCGCCAACTGCTATATTTTCATCAAATGCAATATTTTTTTTACGCAGTACCTGTTTTGCCTGTTCGATTAAGATCAGCACCTGGTCGAGTTCTTCTATGTTGGTGAGCATGGGTATTAAAATGCGTACCGGGCCAAAGGCTGAAGCGCGTAATATGGCCAGTAACTGCGGCATAAAGTCCTGAGGTTCCTTCAGGCAGCGACGAATTGCACGTAAACCCATGGCTGGGTTATGCGCCATTGGTCCATGGTTGATGGTGTCCTGTATTTCCTTATCGGCGCCTAAATCCATGGTGCGGATAGTCAGCGGTTTTCCATTAAGCGCCTTGACTGCTCGTTTATAGGTTTTGAAATGTGTTTTCTGGTCAGGCCATTGATTGAGTTCAATAAACAGCATTTCGGTGCGGTATAAACCAACGCCGGTATCGTCGTGTTTTTTTATCTGGCGTATATCGGCGGGCCGGTCAATATTGCCGTGCAGGGTGATATGTTTGTTATCAAGTGTTACCGCTGGTTTACCAGTTAATTTCTTTAGCAGGTTGCGTTTGGTATTTTCACTGCGTTTTACCGAACGGTAGTGTTTTAGTGATTTATCATCAGGTGAATTGATTACAAAACCACTAAGGCCATCCATAATCAGTGTTTCACCACGATGAATTAACTGGCGTGCATGGTGTAAGCCGACAATGGCAGGAATACCAAGGTTTCTTGCAAGAATGGCAGTGTGTGACAGCGGGCCACCAAATTCGGTAATGAAACCAGCGACTTTCTGCTGTTGCATCATGATGGTGTCAGCGGGCGTTAAATCATCGGCAATAATGATTTTGCCTTTATATAAATGGTCATCGTTTTTATGTTCATTACCAGCAAGACAGGTCTGTATGCGTTTAACAACATGTAAAACATCATCTTTACGTGTGCGTAAATAAGGGTCTTCCATTTCGTCAAACACCTGCACCAGGCGGTCACTCTGCATTTGCAGTGCCCATTCAGCGTTGCAGGAATATTCTTTAATGTTTGTTATGGTGCCTTCGTCAAACGCCGGGTCTTCCAGCATTAACAGGTGGGTATCAATAAAAACAACAATATCATCCGCCGTGTTTTTGGCAATGTTTTTCTTGATATCGTGTAACTGGCTATTTGCCTGGGCGAGCGCTTTTTTAAAGCGTTTTATTTGAGAATTTAATTCAGATGCAGGTAAGGTGATTTGTTTAGTATCAAGTTGCTCACGCACGAGTACAAAAGCTTCGCTGATTGCGATGCCTTTAGATACACCGATACCACTGATATAAATACTCAAACTCTGGCTCCTTGTTTAGTTTTTTTATGTTTTATTGTTGCTCATTTTCATTGAAGCGATTGTTAATTAATTCTTCGAGTTTGTTCATACTTTCTTCTTCATCTTCACCACTGATATGAAGTGTAACTTCACTGCCTTTGCCTGCAGCAAGCATCATCACTCCCATGATGCTTTTGCCATTTACACGCCGCTTGTCTTTTTCTATTTCGATATGAGAAGCAAAGCTGGAAGCAAGTTGCACAAATTGTGCTGCGGCTCTGGCATGCATGCCCAGCTTGTTAATGATTTTGATGTTTTTACTTATGCTCATGTTAGCTATTAGTTTGTTGTAGCATGGTTTAGTATGCCCTGATGGGCGCCATCCAGGGCTTTTTGCAACAGCTCCTCAGCCGGTTCATCACGATAATTTAACAAGCGTACAACCATCGGCAGGTTAATACCAGTGATCAAATGGGTTTTATATTTGGCGGCAAATTGCTGTGCAATGTTGCTGGGTGTACCGCCATAGATGTCAGTAATGAAAAATATACCATCATTAATTGAAAGTTGCTTTAATTTGTGTTCGATCCTGTTTGTTATTTGATCGACGGCTGAGTCCATCGGTATTTCAACAAATGACAGGTTACTGTTTGGTTGTTGTACGATAGCTTCACCGGTTTTTAATAAATTACTGGCGATGCCTTCATGCGTAATGAAAAATAATGCGGTGCTCATTATCTTTTAGATCTTTTAGGAAAATTAACTTAATTCACGGTGATGAATAAACACATTTTCGAGCTGCTCTCTAAAGAAATCGTGTAAGGTTTCAGCAATATAAACGGAGCGATGCTGCCCACCCGTGCAGCCAATAGATACAGTCATATAATACCGGTTCTGTTTTTTAAATTTTGGTATAACAAAATTTAAATAATTTTTTATGTGCTCCAGCATCTGGTGTACGTCATCCTGTTTCTCCAGAAAGGCGATTACTTCAGGGTCCTGTCCTGTTAGCGTACGTAAATTAGGTTCCCAATGGGGGTTGGGCAGGCAGCGTACATCAAAAACAAAATCGGAGTCAGCGGGTGCGCCATTTTTAAAGCCAAATGAATTGAACAGCAGCGAAAGATTGTTCTGCTGGCGCGCAACAACCCGCTGTTTGATGTGACTTCTTAATTCATGGATATTGGTATGGGTAGAATCAACATACAGGTTTGCATTGGTGGCAACATCTTTTAACAGCTCGCGTTCGGCCTTAATGGCTTCAGACAGCGGCAGCCCTTTTTTGGTCAGCGGATGTTTGCGTCTGGTGTCACTGAATCGTTTGATTAGTGTGTCCAGTTCAGCCTGGATGTAAATTATTTCTATTTCGATAATTTTTTCCGTATCTCGCTGCTTAACCCATTCCATGATGGTATTGAAATCGCGCAGATCTTCTGAACCACTGCGCGCATCAATGCCTACAGCGATATTGTCATATAGTTGTTCTCCACGGCTTAAAATGCGTTCAACAAATTGTGGCAGTATGCCAATCGGCAGGTTATCAACACAGTAATAATCTTCATCTTCAAGGGTGTGTAGTGCAACGGTTTTCCCTGAGCCTGATAATCCGCTGATAATGACTAATTTCATGATGGAGGTCTGTTTTTTACTGGTTATTGTCTATGGCAAGTTGCTGTAAATCGATTAGCTGTTGGCCGGCATCATAACCATTGTTGAGCAAGGTATGATTGCGTACAGCAGCTTCGACGATGACCGCAAGATTTCGTCCGGGGGCCACTGGGACTACAGTGACGGGAATTTCAACATTGAGTATTTTCCGGACTTTTGTCTGGCTTTTTAAGCGGTCAAATTTATTCTGGTTATTGTTGTTCATTGTTTCCAGGTGAACAATCAGGCGCAGGTATTTATTGACTTTTATGGCGTTGTCGCCATACATTTCATGAACATTAATCACGCCAAGGCCTCGTACTTCCATAAAACCCTGAAGCAGTCCCGGGCTGCGCCCATCCAGTATATCGGGAGCTATTCGGCAAAATTCCGGTGCGTCATCTGCAACCAGGCGATGGCCACGAGTAATTAGTTCGAGCGCCAGTTCACTTTTTCCTACACTGCTTTCGCCAGTGATTAATACGCCCGTGCCCAGCACTTCCATGAAAACGCCGTGTATAATTTCCTTATCAGAAAACAGCTTGTGAAGATAAAAACGCGCGCTATCAACAACGTAGTTGCTTTCAGCTTTACAGCTTAATACGGGTATGTGGTATTTGTTTGCGTATACGCTGAGTAAATCGGGCAGCGGAAGATCATCGGCCAGTATGATGGCCACGGTATTGCTGGCAAATAACTGTTTCAGTGTATTTTTTTTATATACATCATCCAGCGATTGCAGATACTCATTTTCAGTTTTACCGATTACCTGAATGATGTTGTTATGGATGAGATTGAGATGACCTATCAGTGTTGCGTGTTCGTTGATGTCAAAATCCTGTAAAGGACGTTCAGGGTCTTCAGTACCGGTAACCCACTTTAATTCGATCTTGCTGGCAAGATTGGTGATGATTGACTCAGCGGAAAGAATTTCTTTCATTCAGAATGCTGCACTGGAATTATGATGCCTGTGATGTTAACTGCCAGTTGATGAGGTGGTTATATATCTCTTTGGTGTCGCTTGTATTGCGTATCTCGTTACAAAAAACTTCATCACTAAATAGTGTTGCCAGGTAAGCCAGTATTTTAAGGTGCTCATCGGTGTAATGTTCCGGCACCATCAGCGCAAAGATCAGGTCTGTTTTCTGATCGTCAGGGCTGTCAAAATCAATGCCTTTATCGAGTTTGAGAAAGGCGCCGATGGCGTGATCAGTCAGACTGGTTCGGGTATGAGGCAGGGCGACGCCATGTCCCATACTGGTAGAACCGAGTTTTTCTCTATCTATTAATAACTGGAAGATTTCCAGCGCATAAGCGCTTTCAGAAGGCGGGTCCTCTGGTGAGGCAGGCTGATTGACGTTTGCTGAAATCTCTCCAAGTTTTTCAGCTAATAACTCTAGTGCGCGTTTTTTGCTTTTGATTTCTGAGCTGCTGATAACAGCATTCGAGTCAATTAATGTACCAAGGTTCATGTTACTGTTGTTGCCTTTACGCTTGATGGGTCGAAGTGTCAATCTCGAATGCTGTTAAATATGTCCTGTGCCCGAGCAGCTTATTCTGTCTCTTCCAGGCTGCTTTCTTCGAGACTATAGTTATTGTTGTTTTTATTGTGCAGATGATTGGTGATTTTTTCCTTATGCTTTTTCACCTGACGATCCAGCTTATCAGCAAGACCATCTATAGCCGCATACATATCTTCTTCTGTACAATTGGCAAAGACGTCACGACCGCTCATATGTACAGTCGCTTCTGCTTTGTTACTAACGTTTTCCACAGCAAGGATGACGTGGATATTACTGACCTTATCGAAGTGTCGTTCAAGGCGTGCCATTTTTTCATTCACGTAGGCCCTTAAAGAATCGGTAATTTCGATGTGATGTCCTGTCAGTTCTATTTGCATGTGTATTTCTCCACAGTTGTTGACGGAGCCTTTAGTCTTCAGCTCCTAGGCTAAGCGTTTTCGCTCATTTGAAGGTGGTATTAACATAGACTCCCTGTATTTTGCCACAGTTCGACGTGCAACATTAATACCTTCTTTCACTAATAATGAAGAAATTTTGTTGTCGCTCATCGGTTTTTTGGGATTTTCGTTCTCAATCAGCTTTTTTACCATGGAGCGGATTGCGGTAGCCGAGCATTCGCCACCGTCTGCAGTGCCAACATGACTAGAAAAGAAAAACTTGAATTCGTAAACCCCACGTGGTGTATGCATGAATTTATTGGTCGTCACCCGTGATATGGTGGATTCGTGCATCTCTAATTCTTCAGCAATATCACGCAACACCATCGGTTTCATGCCTTCATCACCGTAATCAAGGAACAGCTGCTGGCGTTTGACAATGGCTTCACCTACTCGGTGTAAAGTATCGCTGCGGCTTTGCAGGCTTTTCAGAAACCAGCGAGCTTCCTGCAGGCTATTGCGTAAATAACCGGAGTTATTTCCACGAGCGGTGTTTTTCAGGTGATTTTCGTAGACGGCATTGATTTTTAGTTTAGGCGCCGCATCCGGGTTAAGGCTGACATGCCATCGTCCATTGATTTTTCTTACAAAAATGTCTGGAATGACATATTGTGCGTTATTTCTGGAAATACTCGCCCCTGGTTTAGGGTTTAGCGCCTGTATAAATATAATAAATTTGTGTAGCTGTTCTTCATTGCAACGTATTTTTTTCTGCAGGCGCGTGTAATCATGGGCGCCAAGTAAATCCAGGTGATGTTCAATAATGTTTTTGACATCAGCCAGTCCCGGCGTTTTAGGGTCAAATTGTTCCACTTGCAGTAATAAGCACTCTCTGAGGTTGCGTGCTGCGATACCTACAGGATCAAAGTGTTGTACACGGTGTAATACGGCCTCGACCTCATCAAGTTCGATATCCAGCTCCTCCTTTAGTCCATCATATATATCATCAATACTTTCAGTAAGATAGCCGTCATCATTAATAGCGTCAATGATAGCAATGGCGATAATAAGATCATTATCAGAAAAGGGTGAATTTTTTAATTGCCAGATCAGATGTTCACTTAAGGTGTCGCCCTCAATACTCTGGTTTTCCAGAAAATCAGAGTTTGAGTCACTGTTTTGCTGGTTACCAGGGGTGGCGGCTGTGGCAGTGGTGATGTCGTAAGTGTCTTCCCAGCTTGAATCAACGGCCAGGTCATCCGGCATTTCCTGGCTTTTTTCCATATCAATGTGCGGATCTTCGCTCTCGGCGCTGATTTCATTGTTCTGAGATTCAGTCGTCTGGGCTTCAGCTAAAGTGCTATCGTTCTGGGATTCTGTTTCTGTGCCGAAGCTATCTTCATCATGCTCCAGCATCGGGTTTTCTTCTAATACCTGCTGAATTTCACTTTGCAGTTCAAGCGTAGAGAGCTGCAACAGGCGTATAGCCTGTTGTAACTGCGGGGTCATCGTGAGATGCTGACCAAGTTTTAGGTGAAGTGAAGGCTTCATGGTATATCTATAGACAAGCTCGTTAGATTTATTGCGTTTTCTCGGTTTCCCATAGTCTTTCTATGCGGTGGGTTTTATGCCCTGGGCGCTGTGGTGTAAAAAAATATGAGTTTAGTTGTCGATTTAATCTCCGTTACGTCATAATAGTTATTATTAATCCTATTTATAGACGAAAATCTCGACCAAGATAGACTTCTCGTACTTCTTTATTAGAAAGAATTTCTCCGGGCTCGCCCTGGGCAATGATTTTACCACCACTAAGAATGTAAGCTCTATTGCAAATTCCAAGCGTTTCGCGGACGTTGTGGTCGGTAATAAGTACACCAATATTGTGGTCGATCAGGTGTTTGACAATTTTCTGGATTTCAATGACCGATATTGGGTCTACCCCGGCAAATGGTTCATCGAGCAGTATAAAAGCGGGTTGTGAAGCCAGTGCACGGGCAATTTCAACACGGCGGCGTTCACCGCCTGAGAGGCTCTGTCCCATGTTGTGACGGATGTGGTCGATTTGTAAGTCATCGATTAATGCCTCCAGTTTTTCCTTGCGTTGTGACGGATTGAGTTCTTTTCTAGCTTCCAGAATGGCCAGAATATTGTCTTCTACGCTTAATTTTCTGAATACAGATGCTTCCTGTGGTAAGTAGCCGATACCCTGCTGCGCTCTGGCATGCATGGGCAGGCGAGTGATGTTATTTTCGTCAAGATAAATAGCACCCTTGTCAGTTTGCACCAGGCCTACCACCATATAAAAACTGGTGGTTTTGCCAGCACCATTGGGGCCGAGTAAACCAACCACTTCGCCGCTGTTTACATAGAAAGAAACATCATTGACCACGGTGCGTGATTTATAGGTCTTAATCAGGTTATTGACGCGTAATGTGGACATTAATCCGAGTATTTCATAGGAATGCAGAAATTTGGGGAAATATCAGTGAATCGTGCAAAATGGCCGCTGAGATCCAAAGAAAATTTTTTCATGGCAAAAACTGCATAGTGTTGTCACGTGCATAGTGTACTTTTCTAGTATATCTACATTTCGTGTTTTAATCATAACGTTAAGTGAGATTTAAAGCGTTTCTATGAAATATTTGGGTTAAGTTGCTTATTCTGTTGCTGGTTCGCCAGTTGGCTGCAGCTGTTTTTTGGGTGTCAGTGTAATATTTACGCGCTGCTTTTCTTTCGCGTCGCCATTGCTCTCAGGGGTTGTATTATTTGGGGCAGTTTTATCTTCACCCCCGGCAATAATGATTTTTTTCAATGTGTCATAGATTATTTTCTGGCTCCTGAGAAGGTTGTCAGGCTGCTGTAAGCTGGCATTGATGGTCATTACCAGTTTGTTCTGGCTGGCGTTATATACCATGTTCTCACTTTCAGCTTCGATGTTTTCGCCCTTTTCTGTGACATGGTTGTATCGAGCTGGTTTGCCGACAACGGTTATCTGTTCAATTTCATTGTTCTTTTGTTTCAGCGTTACTTTATCACCTGATAAAACCAGTCCTCCCTGTGAGAAGATTACATTACCGGTATATACGCTGATACCTGAATTCATATTTAGGTGCATGTGGTCTGCATTGATGTGAATCTTTTCAACTGAGTCAGCAGCGTAGATATTTGTTTGCAGGCATAACAGGATTAAAGCCGTTAAAAAACTAGCATGAGTGCAGTTAGCCTGCTTAAAAACCTGTCTGTAAAAATTAGTCATAGGGTAAATAATATCCATTCACATTCGATGAAAGCTCAAGTTCACTGGTGATATTGTTGAAAATCATACCTTTGGATTTCAAACGTGATTGTCCCTGAGTGATATCGACCTGTGCCTGTGTTTGAGCAATTTGTGTACTGGAGTTAATTAACAGGTTTTGAGTGCGAATGGTGACGGCAGGTTCAATATTTTGTTGTTGCATGACCACATTATTTATTAGCTTAAGGGTTTCGTTGCTGTCATTGATAATGGCTTTATCTGCGCTGACCTTCCATTGCCTGTTTTCCTGTAATAATTGTAATACGGGCCGCATAATTTCGGCATTATCTGAGCCCTTGAAGCGTTGCAGCTGCATACCATTCAATATATAACCTGGCTTACCATTTTCGTCCATTGCAGTCATTTCAAACTGGTTCATAAACACTTCAACATACTGCTTGCTTTGGGCCTGCTGTAACTGATCAGTCGTACTGTAATCAGTCGTGATAGACCACCAGACGATAGTAGCAAGAACAAGAAAAATGCTGAGGCTAACGATGTGCTTCATAAATTAAAATGCTTTTCTTCTGGTCACTTGTACAGATATGAGTGAAGTTTGTCATTGAGCAGGCCTTTGGCTTCAAGGATGAACTCACAGACATCGCGTACTGCGCCCCGGCCACCGCTGCGATCTGTTATCCAGTGCGCATGTTGTTTTACAAAAGGATGGGCATTTTGTACTGCGATTGCAAAATCCAGTTGCGACATAATGGGCAGGTCCACAACATCATCACCCACATAAGTAATCTGCTGTTTGCTGAGATTGACCTCTTTGAGCAAGGCTTCAAATGCCGGTATCTTGTCGCGGTAACCCTGATATAACAAAGTAACTCCCAGATCATTCATCCGGTGTTTGACAAGTTCAGACTTGCGGCCGGTGATAACAGCCACGGAGACACCGCACTCCTGCAGCATACGCAGGCCATGCCCATCCAGTGAATTAAAGGCCTTGTATTCATCGCCATTGTTGTCAAAAAAAAGGCCGCCATCAGTCATTACACCATCAATATCAAAAATGACCAGTTCGATGTTTTTTGCTTTTTCTAAAATATCCTGCATAACAACCCAGTTAATAGTTGACAGTTTAATTGTGAACAGTTTATCGTTTTTTTACTTTTAACTGTTCACTATTAACTGTTTTTTAGACGATTCCTGCGCGTAAAATATCGTGCATATTGAAGGCGCCTATTAGTTTGTTGTTTTCATCCGTGACCAGGAAGCCGTTGATGCTGTGGTCGTCCATTATTTTTACAATCGTTGCCGCCAGTTCATTGGCCGTTGTGGTGCGGCAGTTTCTGGTCATTACATCACTGATTGCGGTATTATGTACATCAATGTTTTTGTCCAGAGAACGACGTAAATCACCGTCGGTATATACCCCCAGTACTGTGTTTTGCGCATCGGTGATTGCTGTCATGCCCAGCCCTTTTTTACTCATTTCTAACAGCGCTTCAGAGACGCTCGCTGTTTCACGTACCTGAGGAATACGCTCATCCTTATGCATAATGTCAGAGACATGTAATAGTAAGCGTTTTCCCAGGCTGCCGCCAGGGTGAGAAAGTGCAAAGTCTTCCGCGGTAAAACCCCGAGCCTGAAGCAGGCTGACCGCCAGTGCGTCACCCATGACAAGGGCAACGGTGGTGCTGGAGGTTGGCGCCAGGTCATGTGGGCAGGCTTCTTTGCTGACGCTAACGTCCAGGTTGATATCGGCCTGTTTTGCCAGAGTGGAGTTCTTATCACCGGTCATGGTGATTAAAGGTACAGCAAAGCGTTTTAAAATAGGAATAATGGTAGTGATTTCTGCGGTATTGCCGGAATTGGATAAAGCGATAACAATATCGTTTTTGGTTATCATGCCAAGATCACCATGGCTGGCCTCGCCAGGGTGGACAAAAAATGCGGGGCTGCCAGTACTGGCTAAAGTGGCTGCGATTTTGCCGCCAATATGTCCTGATTTACCCATGCCGGTGACGACGATACGGCCTTTACAGCTTAGTAGCAATTCACATGCCTGGGTAAAACTTTCATCAATACGCGCCTGTAGCGCGGTGATTTCTGCGAGTTCGATTTCGATGACCGTCTTGCCGAGCTGTTGAAAATCAGTTTTATCTGTTGATGACATCAAAGTGATTCTGCCGAGTCTCTAAAAAATAGCTTCTCTATTCGCAAGGTTATGTTCCGCAGGAAATGCCCGTGTTGCATCGAATACCCAGAGCTGTATCGACGGGCCTGGGCAGCAACGAAGAATTTAAGCATTGTAACGGTCAGGTATTGATTTATCAATTTATAAGAGGTCCGGTTGATTTTACAGTAAAAAATAACAGTAACTGGTAAACAATGAAAGCGCTTAATAACAGGCCGCCTTCTAAACGGTTAATTCTTCCTTCAGCACGAAAACCATAAGCCATAATAAACAGTACAATGGTGATAATAAATACAATTGGCATGTCACGCTCAAGAATACCTTCTGCCAGCGGGGAAGGTTTGATCAAGCCGGGTATCGCCAGTACCCCCAGGGTATTAAACAGGTTTGAGCCGACAACATTGCCAATAGCAATATCATGCTCATTTTTCAGGGCGCCCGTGATGGAAGCGGCAAGTTCAGGCAGGCTGGTGCCAATTGCAATGATCGTTAATCCAATGATCAGTTCACTCACACCTAAATCGATGGCCACATTGACCGCACCCCATACCAGGATCTTTGAGCTTATTGTTAATAAAATCAGGCCGACGATTAACCAGGACAGGGCGTGTGATGTCGACATTTTACCTGGTAATTCTTCGATGTATTCATCTGTTAATGCATCAACAGACTGATTGCGTATACCCTGCCGTGTTATCCACCACATAAGTAAAATCAGCAGACTTAATAATACAAAACCGTCAAAACGGTCCAGTGTCATGTCGCGCAATAAAGACATTGCTACCAGGGTTGCAAACAAAAGAATCGGCAGCTCTTTTTTTATAATGCGAGAGTGCACGTCCAGCGGTGCGATTAAGGCGGCAACGCCCAGTACCAGGGTAATATTGGTAATATTAGAACCCAGCGCATTACCTATGGCCATGGCCGGGCTGCCGTTGTAGGAAGCAAAACCGGCGACCATCATTTCCGGCGCCGAGGTACCAAAACCGACAATGGTGAGGCCGATAATCAAAGGCGGAACATCAAAATTACGTGCTGTTGCGGCGGCCCCGGTGATAAAGCGGTCAGCGCTCCAGATGAGTAATATAAAACCCGCAATAATGGCAATACTGTTTAGTAACATTGGATGACCAGCAAAAGAGACGTTGTTATTATTGTAATTTATTGATTCCTGAATACGAAGAATACGCTATATGATTAAATTCGCCAAGAAGTCATAATCAAGATGACAGGTATTTTCATTGAAACATAACATGAAACTGACAATCGACCTGGGCGCCTACGGCTGGCGACATAAACACTGGTTAAAGAACTTTTATCCTGAAGATCTGCCCATTGGCGGCCCTGAGGATGATTCAGAAGACTGGCGATTGAGTTATTACAGCAATGAGTTTAATGCTGTGCTGGTGCCCTCTGAGTACTGGTGCACAGGCGATACGGTAGATTGCGAAGGCTGGTTGGAAGAAGTGCATGACGACTTTCAGTTTTTTGTGGAATGCCATGAAAGTATGCTTGATTATATTACCTTAACTGAACTGACCGGGAATTTGAAAAAATTACAGCCGCAGTTGTCCGCGCTGGTTTTTTTAAATGGCAAGCGGTCTGGCTCACATTCTGGGTTACAATCCGGCGCCAGAACGGTAAATGAACGATTTAAACCATTAATCGAGGCGCTGCAGCTGGATATTTTTTCCTCTGCTGCAAATAGTGATTCAGCCGATGGTTTGCAGGCGATAAATATCTGCTGGCCGCACTCGCAAGCAGAAAGTCAGGCGGGATATCAGGCAGAAATGCATCCTGAACGGCAATATTCATCGAAATTTGCAATAATTGAAAATGATCTGTCAGATTTGAGATTAGCTAGAACTATGCTTGAAAACTTTGTCGAACAATCAGCAATTAATAAATTCCCGCAGGGTAGATTCGAGGGCGCATATAGCGAGAAATCGACCATTATTGTTAATCATGCTCAGTTACAGCCGAGTGATTTGAGTAAATTTCGTTCAGTTCTGGAGATCATGGGGTATTAACCTGGATATTTCATAGGAACGCTGTAAAATTCACTTAAGACTATGATTTTATTAAGAAATAGAAGTATATTAGAAAATACACTATGTACCCGGCAGCGCTATGCAGTTTTTGGGAAAATTTCAGCGGCCATTTTGCACGATTCCCCTGTAACCATAGCTACGGCTATGCTTTTCGGTGAATCGTGCAAACTGACTCACTGATGTTTCCCCAAAATTCTGCATTCCTATGAAATATCCAGGTTAAAGAGTTTGACAATGTTACAATCACCCAGAAATTATAATAAAGGCAGGTCAACTTGAGCGATATTCTGGTCAAAATAAGGGATTTACACTTTAGTCGGGGTAATCGAAAAATATTTGATGGGATATCATTGAATATTCCTCGCCGGGGCATTACTGCCATCATGGGTCCCAGTGGCACAGGTAAGACAACCTTACTGAAACTCATTGGCGGTCAGCTGACACCGGAGCAGGGAAGTATTGAGGTTGATGGTTTAAATGTTCATCAGTTATCTACTAAAAAGTTATTCGAATTACGTCAGCGCATGGGCATGCTGTTTCAAAGCGGCGCCCTGTTGACCGATTTATCCGTGTTTGAAAATGTCGCTTTTCCGCTGCGTGAACATACCAAAATGAATAATGCCATGATTCGTTATCTGGTGTTGCTCAAGTTAAATGCAGTGGGTTTGCGGGGTGCTGCGGATTTAATGCCTTCTGAGCTGTCTGGCGGCATGGCGCGGCGTGTGGCGCTGGCGCGGGCGATTGCTTTGGACCCTATGATGATTATGTATGATGAGCCATTTACCGGGCAGGACCCCATTTCCAAGGGTGTGCTGGTTTCATTAATCAGCGAATTAAATAGCGCATTAAATATTTGCAGCATCGTGGTTTCGCATGATGTGCCGGAAACCTTGTCTATATCAGATTATGTGCATATTATTTCCGCAGGAAAGTTGGTTGAAAGCGGTTCACCTGAAATGCTGCAAAATAGCCACTCAGAATGGACGCATCAGTTTGTTTATGGCGATGCTGATGGTCCGGTGCCTTTTCATTACCCGGCAAATCCTATAATGGACGATTTGTATCCGGGTTCCCTGGCAGGTAAATAGTGTGTTTGGTGGTTTATTAGACAGTATTCAGTACATCGGTTCAACAACCATTGGCAGTTTCCGGCGCTTAGGCCGCGCCAGTGTTTTTTTGCTGGAAGTAATAGCCAGTTGCGCCAGCTTATTTATGAAACCGATGTTGCTGGTCAGGCAGATGTATTTTGTTGGCGTGCAAACGCTGATTATTATTGTGGTTGCCGGTTTATTTGTTGGTATGGTGATGGCGCTGCAGTCTTATTATGCGCTGGTTGATTTTGGTGCAGAAGATTCGGTGGGTGTGATGGTGGCGTTATCGCTGTTGCGTGAACTGGGCCCGGTTGTGACCGCGTTGCTGTTTGCCGGACGTGCGGGTTCTGCACTCACGGCCGAAATTGGTTTAATGAAAACTACCGAGCAATTGTCCGGAATGGAAATGATGGCAGTTAATCCCATGCAGCGTATTGTTGCACCACGTTTTATGGCGGGTGTGATTTCAATGCCGCTGCTGGCAACAATATTTAGTGCGGTGGGTGTATTTGGGGGATATCTGGTTGTAGTGCAGTTGCTGGGCCTGGACTCAGGCGCTTTCTGGTCTCAATCGCAAGACAAGGTGGATTTATATGAGGACATATATAACGGAATGATTAAAAGTTTTGTGTTTGGAGTGGTTGTTGCATGGATTGCAGTATTTGAAGGCTATGACTGCCTGCCGACATCGGAAGGTTTAGGTCAGGCGACCACAAGGACTGTGGTTTATAGTTCTCTGGCAATACTTTTTCTGGACTTTATATTGACCGCTTTGATGTTTTCAAAATAAGTCATAAGCAAAATAATAATGAATCTTTTTTGCAGGCCTGGCTCAGAAATGATGTCTGCAAGCGCGTAGAATAAATTGATGTTGCAAGGTGAAACGAGGACAAAATATGACATCACGTAAAATAGAAATTCTGGTTGGGCTGTTTGTTGCAGCCGCTGTTGCCGCTTTTTTTATGTTGGCAATGAGCGTGAGTAACATGAGCAGTTACGCTGCAGGAGAAAGTTACCAGGTAACTGCCCGCTTTGATAATATAGGTGGTTTAAAAGTGCGTTCACCGGTGTCAGCTGGTGGTGTTAGAATTGGGCGTGTTACTGAAATCCAGTATAATAGTGACAGGTACGAAGCAGTGGTAAGCATGTCCATTGATCAGCAATATAGCAAGTTCCCTGTTGATACTGCCGCCAGTATCTTAACTTCAGGATTACTAGGAGAGCAATATGTTGGCCTGGAACCTGGTGCTGAGGATGCTTTTTTAAAAGAGGGCGACACTATTGATTTAACTCAGTCAGCATTAGTGCTGGAACAGATTATTGGACAGTTTTTGTACAGTAAGGCTGATGATGAGAAAGAGAAATAGGAGGCATTGCTTTGAAAATAAATAACAATAAGTCGCTTATCGACAGCTTGCTTAACAATGGGCTAGCAGCGTTTTCCCTGACAGGTTTTCAGGCCGTGTTAGTTGTTGTAGCCAGTGTATTGTTTCAGCCGGTCATAGCGGATCCATCGGTACAGTCATCACCGGGACCAGCTGGTAATGCAATTGAATCGCCTGTTATCTTGCTTGAAAGAACTTCGGCTCAGGTAATAAAAATTCTGCGTGATGAGCATGAATTACTGGTAAAAGAGCCTGCTCGTGTATACAAAATTATTGATGACTATATACTGCCGCATATTGACGATGTCACTATGGCAAAGCTGGCGTTAGGTAAAAACTGGCGGAGAGCCACAAAACAGCAAAAGCTGGCGTTTATTGATGAATTTAAAAACTTACTGGTGAGAACCTACAGTAAATCTTTAATTGAATTTAAGGATAATGAAATCAGATATTTCCCGATAAAGGGGTTTGATGATACGCCTCGAACCCTGGTCAGGGCAGAAGTTATTCAGCCTGGTGGTCCTTCGATTCCGATGGCTTACCGGATGCGGGTAAAAGATAACGCCTGGAAGGTATACGATATCCAGATTGATGGTGTTAGTCTGGTAACAAGTTATCGTGGAACTTTTACACAGGAAGTACGTAAAAGTGGCATCGATGGCCTGTTAAAATATCTGCGCGATAAAAACAGCAAACTAACCACCTGATATTAAGCCCATTCATATGCAGTTAAGTCAGGCTGAAATAACTCAGCAGAGTCAGCAAAAGTATCTAATTTCAGGCACTGTTGATTTTTCTACGGCGCCTGGCCTGATACAGCGCGTTAATGTTTTTTTTAAAGCATATGGTAAATCAGCACGGGGACAATCTGTGGTCGAAAAAATTGCAGTAGACCTGTCGCAAATAAAGAGCTGTAACAGTGCGGGGCTGGCGCTGTTGCTGGAAATAGAAAAGTGTGCACATTTGAAAAATATTGAATTACATTTTGAAAACATGCCCGACACCCTGTTGACCATAGCAAGAGCCTACGGTATTGAAAGCGAGATAAGAGATTTCTGTAAATGAATAAATTAATGATCAATGGGGGTATCAGGCTTAGTGGAGATGTGCGTATTTCTGGCGCTAAAAATGCCGTCTTACCCATACTGGCTGCAACCCTGCTTGCTGAGAGTCCGGCTACGATTGAAAATGTGCCGCATTTGCATGACGTAACCACGACAGTGGAACTGCTCGGCTGTATGGGCGTTATGGTTTCCATTGATGAGAAATTAAGTGTTGAAGTAGATTGTTCCACTATTGAAAACTACATTGCGCCCTACCATCTGGTGAAAACCATGCGTTCATCCATTCTGGTACTGGGGCCGTTATTGGCGCGTTTTGGTGAGGCTGAAGTTTCACTGCCAGGCGGTTGTGCTATTGGTTCACGCCCAGTAGATCTGCATATTAGAGGCTTGCAGGACATGGGTGCTGAAATTGATGTCAGCAACGGTTACATTCATGCCAAAGCCAAACGCTTGAAAGGTGCGCGACTGGTGATGGATATCGTAACGGTAACCGGTACCGAGAACCTTATGATGGCGGCAGCGCTTGCTGATGGCGTTACGATTATCGAGAACGCCGCACGTGAGCCTGAAGTGGTTGATCTGGCGAATTTTATTAACGCCATGGGCGGTAAAGTGAGTGGCGCCGGCACAGATACCATTGAGATTGAAGGTGTTGAAAAACTTTATGGCACCCGTTATCGCGTGTTACCTGATCGAATTGAAAGCGGGACTTTTCTGGTTGCCGCAGCCATTACTGGTGGCAGTATCAAAATTAAGGATACAGCGCCCCACCTGTTAGATGCTGTGATCAAAAAGCTTCGTGAAGCAGGCGCAAAAGTTGAAGTAGGCGATGACTGGATTTCACTGGATATGGAAGGCCGGCGTCCCAAAGCAGTGAGTATTCGCACAGCGCCATACCCTGCTTTCCCTACAGATATGCAGGCGCAGTTTGTGGCATTAAATTCTATCGCTGAAGGTACCGCGACCGTAGTTGAAACGGTTTTTGAGAATCGCTTTATGCACGTACAGGAACTAAAACGTATGGGCGCGGACATAGAAATCGAAGGCAACACGGCAATTATTCGCGGAGTGGAAAAATTGACTGCGGCGCCGGTAATGGCCACTGATTTACGCGCCTCCGCCAGTTTGATCATCGCCGGCCTGGTTGCCATCGGCGAGACAGAGGTGCAGCGTATCTACCATATTGATCGTGGTTACGAAAACATTGAAGAAAAACTGGCGCTGTTAGGTGCTAAAATTCGCCGCGCACACGAGTAGCGCTTCGCGCAATGAAAAATGAATAATGAAAAGTGAAAAATGTAAAAACAAGAACTTTTTTAAATAAAATCTTTGAACAGGGAGTTGTTCAGTATGGAGAATGTACTTAAGGAGAAAAGCTTCTCGTTTGCACTAAGAATGGTTAAGCTAGTACGGTATTTAAATAACGATAAAAAAGAATATGTGCTTAGTAAACAGGTTCTTAGATCCGGGACAGCTATTGGAGCACTCGTTAGTGAAGCTGAGTTTGCTCAGTCTAAACTGGACTTTATAAATAAATTGAGTATTGGACTAAAAGAAGCAAACGAAACATATTACTGGCTGAAGCTGTTACACGAAGGCGAATATATTTCTGAATCCATGTTCAATAGCATACAACCGCAAACAAAAGAATTAATTAAATTACTAGTAACAAGTATCAAAACAGCCAAAAAAACAGTGAAAAATGAAAAATGAAAAGTGAAAAATTTAGCAACAAAAAACTAAATAACTGCTCACTTTCAATGGTTTGTTTTTCTATTAAAGAGAATTAACAGGAAAGAACGTGAACTCCCCATTTTTCATTTTTCATTTTTCATTTTTCATTGCAATCTTCATTGGCGCGATATGATTACAATCGCATTATCAAAAGGCCGCATATATAAAGAGACCTTACCTTTGTTAGCGGCTGCCGATATCGTGCCCGCCGATGATCCCGAAAAAAGCCGGAAACTGATCCTGGATACCAATCATGATGATGTTAAGTTACTTATCATCCGTGCTACTGATGTGCCAACTTATGTGCAATTTGGCGCTGCAGATTTAGGTGTGGCCGGTAAAGATGTGCTGCTGGAGCATGGCGGTGAAGGTCTGTATGAGCCACTGGATTTAAAAATTGCGAAATGCAAATTAATGACTGCCGGTCTGGTTGAACCTAAACCTCGTGTCCCCGGCCGATTGCGTGTCGCAACAAAATTTACCAATGTTGCCAAAAGTTATTTCGAATCACGAGGAGAGCAGATTGAGCTCATAAAGCTATATGGTTCGATGGAATTAGGTCCAATTGTCGGTTTGTCTGATTTGATTGTGGATGTCGTGGATACCGGTAATACACTTAAAGCTAATGGCCTGGAACCGGTGGACCATATTGCCGACATCAGCTCGCGTCTGATCGTCAATAAGGCGTCAATGAAAATGAAACATGAAAAAATAAGCGCCATTATCGATCAGATTTCCTCAGCGGTTTCGTAAGTTTAAATACATTCTTGATGCTATGTTAAATATAACCTCTCTAAATTATGCCGATGCTGATTTCTATCAGCAGCTTGATGAGGTACTTGCATGGGAAGCAGGTATCGATGGTGACGTGGCTAAAATTGTGGCGGACATACTGGCTGATGTTAAACAGCGAGGTAATGCGGCAGTCATCGAGTACACCAATAAATTTGATCGCATGAGTTTAACCAATGCGAATGAATTCGAGCTGGATAAAACACAGCTACAGCAGGCATTAGAATCAATTGATTCTAAGCAGCGTGAAGCGTTAGAAATGGCTGCAAAGCGTATACGCCAGTATGCCGAACACCAGAAAATGGAGTCCTGGTCATATACTGAGGCTGACGGCACGGTATTGGGGCAGAGTGTTAATGCCATGGACAGAGTTGGTTTATATGTGCCCGGTGGCAAAGCAGCCTATCCTTCTTCGGTTTTGATGAACGCCATTCCTGCAAAAGTTGCCGGAGTTGCTGAGTTAATTATGGTGGTGCCTACGCCCGATGGTCAAATTAACCAGCTGGTCATGGCTGCTGCGGCAGTTGCCGGTGTTGATCGTGTGTTTACCATCGGCGGAGCACAGGCAGTGGCTGCACTTGCTTATGGCACCGAGACTATACCTAAGGTAGATAAAATTACCGGCCCAGGAAACACTTTTGTAGCTACCGCAAAACGCATGGTATTTGGTGTGGTTGGTATCGACATGATAGCCGGGCCATCAGAAATACTGGTAGTCTGCGACGGTAAAACCGACCCTGACTGGATAGCGATGGACCTGTTTTCACAGGCAGAACATGATGAAGAAGCGCAATCTATTCTGCTTTGTCCAGACGCTGATTTTATTGAACAGGTAAAACAAAGTATTGAACGTCTGCTAGTAGAAATGCCGCGCAAAGACCTTATTAAGAAATCGTTAGAAGATCGTGCAGCCATTATTTGGGTTGCTGATCTGGAGCAGGCGATTGAAGTGGCCAATCATATTGCGCCAGAGCATCTGGAACTCTCTGTTGAACAGGCAGAATTATGGGCGAAAAAAATTCGTCATGCCGGCGCCATTTTTATGGGGCGTTATACAGCAGAAGCATTAGGCGATTATTGTGCCGGTCCCAACCATGTGTTGCCCACTTCCGGTACCGCGCGTTTTTCGTCGCCACTAGGTGTTTATGATTTCCAGAAACGCACCAGTTTGATTGGATGTTCGTCTTTGGGCGCTTCCGAGTTAGGAAAAACAGCGTCAATATTAGCGCATGGTGAAGGCCTGACCGCGCATGCGCGCTCGGCTGAGTACCGGATAAAAAAATAAAAGAATTTAATCCACAGATGAACACGGATTAACGCAGATATAAATATTAGAAGCTAACAAGCTATAAAAGCTTTATCTGTGTTTATCCGTGTTCATCTGTGGATATAATATGTTCTTTTATTGTTTCACTTCAATTCTTCGTGAAACGGCCACTTCCTGTTTCGGTATGGTGATTTTCAACACGCCATGTTCTGATTTTGCTTCAATTTTATCGGCATCTGCACTGTCTGGCAGTGAAAAGCGTCGATAAAACTGGCCGCTTTGCCGCTCAACTCGGCGATAGTTTTCATTTTCTTCAACGTTTTCAGAGCTGCGTTCACCTTTTATTGTCAAAACACCCTTTTCCATCGAAATATCGATGTCTTTTGGGTCAACGCCCGGTATATCAGCTAATAGTGTAAATGCTTTTTCATTTTCACTAATATCAACCGAAGGCGCCCAGTTTGCGGTCGCAACAGAAGCATCATCATCATTTAGACGGCTGAAATCAGGATTATATAGTTCACGCTGTAAGCTATTTAATAAATTCCACGGATTGTTGTAACGTATTAAGCTCATAATATTAAACCTCCAAAAAAGTATTTATTGCTTGTTGTTGAATAACGTAAGGGTGCTTTTTTAAAATTCAAGAAAAAAATATCTTTTTTTAATGTGCTTTTAACGCCTGTTTGATACCATCTTCACATGAATTCACCATTAAAAAACAGTCTACAAACGATTCGCCCCGTTATAAAAGAGATCCAGGCATACCAGGTAGCTGATGCCAGTGGCTTGATTAAACTGGATGCAATGGAAAACCCTTACCAGTTATCTGGGGACTTAAAAGCAAAATTACAAGTTAAGCTCAGTGAGGCAAAACTTAATCGTTACCCTGATCCTTCCGCCAGTTCCTTGCGAAAAACACTTCAGCAGGTTATGCAGGTGCCGGAAGATAAATCCATTGTGCTGGGCAACGGTTCGGATGAGTTAATACAGATGCTGGCGATGGCGGTTGCCGATCCTGGCGCAGATGTTTGCCTGATGTCATTTGATCCCGGTTTTGTAATGTACAAAATGATCGCTGATTTTGTCGGCATTAACTATGTCGGTGTTTCACTGGCTGAAGACTTTTCGCTTGATATGGAAAGTACACGACTGGCAATTAAGCAACATCAACCTGCAATTATATTTATCGCTTATCCAAATAATCCATCTGCAAATTGTTATAGCGAAAAAGATATAGAAGAAATTATTTCGATAGCGCCCGCTTTGGTGGTACTGGATGAAGCCTATCAACCATTTGCACAAACCAGCTTTATGGGCCGCTTGACGAAGTTTGATAATCTCCTGGTGATGCGTACCGTGTCAAAAATGGGTCTGGCCGGGTTACGTTTGGGTTTGTTATGTGGCCACCCTGACATTATTAATGAAATAGATAAAATTCGTTTGCCTTACAATATAAATGTATTAACACAGATTGCCGCCGAATTTGTATTAGACAATATTGATGCTTTAAACCAGCAGGCGCAAGACATTCGTGAGCAGAGAAGCCGGGTGCTGGAGGCTATGAAGGACATGCCCGGACTTGAAGTATTTCCAAGTCAGGCAAACTTTATTTTATTTCGAGTGCTGGATAACAATAATAGCGCCAATGATGTGTTTGACAGCATTAAACGTTCAGGCGTGCTCATCAAAAACATGAAGGCCGATACCGGTTTGTTGAAAAATTGTTTGCGGGTGACCGTCGGCTCAGCTGAGGAAAACACGGCCTTTATCGATGCACTCACATCGGCAATGAAAAATGAATAATGAAAAGTGAAAAATGTGGTACTGCGTGAAGCAGTGAAGCGCGAACCGCAACATCACAGTGTTTGGGGCCCTCACTAAAAACCGGAAACGAATGTTTCTGGTAATATGTTCTCTGTCATTAACTTGAACTGAATGGGAAAAATGGTACTGTTAACGCCCGGTCACAATTATTCGCCATCAGTCGTTTTAGGCACTTAACAGACGTTCGACGCAACATAAAACGGCTCCTTATGGAACCGCCTTATTCAAGACTAAGGTCCTCGTTGAATCCTTTCTTCTGCCACAGCACAGCTCCCTACCCACCTCACAGGGCTTTCAGGGGCGTTTCTGTTATGCCTGTATGTCTTGTTATTGATCTTCGTCATGAACTGTCATGTGTAACTGTGTATCATGGCTTTTGAGGGTTGTTTTTATAAAGGGAATTAACATTGGAGGAAACGAGTGTCGTTTTCGGGTCAGATTTGCCGTATTTCTTTTCTGCTGCTGGCAACGCTATTATTGTCAGCGTGTTATCCCTATATTTCACCTGAAGCCAGTAAGGAATTCCATGCCAGGTCGGAACCGGTTTCCGTATCGGTATACCCGGTGAATGTGATAAAACCACCGGGAACCATTCATCCAAGTATCCCGATGGCGGAGAAAGTCGTGACATTCCTGGAAACCGAGGAGCTGGCGAAACCGGTGCTGGTAAAGAAAAGAGTCCAATACGACTTCGTGTTCAGCCCCAATCAGACAAAGATCGTCGCGAGCAGTGCGAAAGCTTTCGCTGCCCAGGTCAGGAAGGCGGGCATCGGAACGGATTACGCGCTGCTGGTGGAGATTATGATGTCACCGAATGGCGAGCCTGGTGGCGTCCACTATTACCTGTCCGATCCGGATGGTGAAATCGCAGATGGTGCTTTCACCAACGATCACTGGGATGAGTTCAAGGAAGTTCAACCGAAAACAGCCTATGACGGCTTAGAGGTCGCGATCCGCATGTTGCGCAGAATCTGGAAGAGTCCAGTACCCACCGAATAATCCAGTGGTCTTCAGGGCAGTCGACTGCAACTGGCTTTATGACATTAGCTAGCTAGCGTCCGCTATGGGTCCAGACTGTGTGAAAACTATTTTTGATATTTGAAAGTGGTAAATGAAAGCTGATATTGAGCAGTAATTACTTTCAAGTGGATTACATCATCACTATTTTAATGCAAAACCTTTCATATTTAGGGCTGGCTCACCACCGGCCCAAATTTTTCGGACTTTTCACACAGTCTGGGTCGAGAACAGTCTGTTAGCCACAGCTAATATTAGAAATCGCTAACAGTCGTGTTTGGGTCGTCCTTTCCTTGTCAGCCAAATTTGATGTAGGTCTGCTTCATACTAAACAACAGACTGTCGAGTTTATTTAACGTAGTAGCATCTACGGCACAAACCGGACCTTTAACGCATTGCTAAGCTGCGCATTTTTTACGTCCGCTTTAGAAAATTGTTAAGCTTAAAAAGCTAGTACGGAGCGCGATAATAGCTCTCTCTTTGATTGAAAATTTCGCGCTCAGCTTTGTACCTAGTCATGCGTTCTTGATAATCTCTTTCTCTAGCGGCTTCCCTGGCAGCTCTTTCTTTTGCATGTGCGGCCATTTCTTTAGCAGCTTCTTTGCGTGCAGCTTTAACCCGTGCGGCCATTTCTTTTGCTGCTTCTTCCTTTGCGGCTTTTACTCGGGCAGCCATTTCTTTTTCGGCTTCTTCTTTTGCTGCTCTAACTTGTGCGGCCATTTTTTTGGCAGCTTCTTGTTGTACTGCTCTAACTCGTGCATACATTTCTCTGGCAGCTTCATGTTGTGCCGCTCTGACTCGTCTGGCCATTTCTATGGCAGCTTTCTCTTTAGCTATCCTTTCTCTGATAGCATCGCGTTCTGCCGCCCCACTTAGCTCTTCACTTTTGCCAGGTTTTTCTGTTTCTGCGCTGCTTTCATTTGACGATGCTTGTTTTTCTAGCTGAGCGGTATCCTTATTGTCAGTGATTGGAGCGCTTCTCGTTACGTTTGTACCGTCTTGCGCATTAGCGCCCGCATTTTCAGCATTAGCCATGCCTGAGAATAAAAATATATTTAAGGCTAGAATTATGGAAGTATTTTTTATCATGATAGTGATTCCCCCTTGTTAATGTTTTTGTGCGCCTAACGGTTAAATATACAGCGCCGCAAGACTCCGGATTTTAGGTAGATAGGCAGCGGCTCGGTTAACAGAGATATACAGTTCCGTATATCTCCAGTATATAGGGTGTTATACAGCCAATAACAGCGTTAAACAATAACGCTATCGACAAAAAAGTTCAAATACAAGGAAATATGTGCTTAAGTAATTATTCACGACAGTCTGGTTGGGTCGACAAGGTATGTTCAGCTGAAATCACTGGGTGTCCGTTCATTACGGCTTAGCAGACAGTGGACAAATTGATGTGTAATCTGGCTGATTGCTTACAGTTTGTAAAGTATACCGACAAATGCTGATAGTCTGGCCCCGATACTCCAGACCCGCAATCCATTTTTCACTTTTCATTATTCATTTTTCATTGACATTAATGAGCCAGGTTTCACCGGCTCATTAATGGCCGCTGTCCCAGTGTCGCTTTCGTCATAAAGCTTTGTCGTTGCCTGATGCCTTCTATAATAAAGGTATCCCCCGGCCTGCCTTCGGCAATCATGTTCAATATGTCATTGGTGCTGGTAATGTCCTGCTGATTTATTCGGGTAATAATATCACCGCGTTTTAAGCCAGCTTTGTCTCCCGGCCCGTCTTTATCAACATCTGTAATTAATGTGCCATGCATTGACATGAGATCAACTGAGCGCAAAATCTGTGATGTCAGTTCCTGTCCCTCAACACCTAGCCAGCCTCTTATGACGTAACCGTATTGAATAATTTCTTCAGCAACATGCTGTGCAAGATCTATTGGTATGGCAAAACTGATACCCTGAAAATTTCCGGTACTGGAATAGATGTTCGAGTTGATGCCGACGATTTCCCCCCGGGTGTTAATTAATGCGCCACCAGAATTCCCCGGGTTGATGGCGGCATCCGTTTGAATAAAATTTTCGTAGGTATTTTGCGAAACGCGGGTTCTGCCAGTTGCGCTGATGATGCCCTGGGTGACTGTCTGGCCGATAGCGAAGGGATCACCAATGGCGAGTACAATATCACCCACCTGGAGTTGGCTGATATCTGCAATTGTTAGTGCTGGCAGATTTTCAAAATCTATTTTAAGCACAGCAAGATCCGTATCAGGGTCTGAACCGATGAGTTTAGCGATGGCTACTTTGCCATCATTTAACCTGACGCGTATTTCATCTCGTTGCGAAATCACATGATAGTTTGTCAGGATATAACCGTTATCTTTTATGATGACGCCGGAAGCGGCGCCCGTTTCAACCTGACTTTTGGGGCTGTGAGGTGAATCCTTGCCCAAAAACTGTTGAATTAGCTTGTCCTCAGTATGCTCTGCGCTAGCTGGTTCTGACCAGTTTATTGTTTGAATGCTGACCACCGCAGGTGCCGCTTTCATCACGGCATCGGCGTATCCGGCATGTTGATATTGTGAAGGCTTTACTGCAGTGGATGATGTGTATTTACTGCCGTTTGTTTGATTTATATCAACGCTGAAATCGCCCCGAAATAGCAAAATAGCTAATCCTAAAAAAAGACCAATTACCAGCCAGGCGAAAAAATACACAAAAGAGTGATTTTGCTTTTGCATGAGGTTATTGTATCCCGTTGTTTTTATTAAAATTGCTATATTAAACTTGGCTAAAATGCTAATTTACGCTATCCTATGCGCCCTTTGCAACCGCTATACACCTCTTTACATGCGGTTTCATGTAAAACAGATTGATACCTATGGTCAACAGGTGAGGGATCATCAGGTGAAGTCAATATGTTTAAAAAGTTGCTGTATTGAATTATTGGCACAAATTGAAAGACAATTTTTCAATTTCACCAACCAGTTTACAAAACGAATTTTTATTTAATATTTGGAGATATCCAATATGTCTGCTGCCATAAAATCTAACCCCGGGGTTGTAGATGCAGGCCGACGCCGCTTTCTGGTCACATCCACTTCGGTGGTTGCTGCAGTCGGTGCCGGATTTGTAGCCGTTCCATTTTTATCCTCATGGATGCCAAGTGAAAGAGCAAAAAATGCGGGTGCGCCCGTAGAAGTTGATATCAGTAAGCTCGAAGAAGGGCGTTTGCTGATTGTTGAGTGGCAAAGCAAGCCGGTGTGGATCGTCAGGCGCTCTGCCAAGACACTTGCTGATCTAGCTACGCTTGATGAGAATCTTCGTGATCCTGCTTCAGAAAATGCTAATCAGCAGCCTGCTTATGCACAAAACGCCAGTCGTGCTATTAAACCGGAAATTTCGGTACTCGTTGGTATCTGTACACATCTGGGTTGTTCGCCAACTTTCCGTCCAGATATCGCAGCAGTGGATTTAGGTGCTGACTGGTTAGGTGGGTTCTTCTGTCCTTGTCACAGTTCGAAATTTGACCTTGCTGGTCGCGTATTCCAGGGTGTACCTGCACCAACGAATCTGGTGGTGCCACCGCATAAATATGTAAGTGACAACGTCATTCTTGTTGGTGAAGATGAGGAGGCAGCATAATGGGTAACTTATTAGGTTGGATAGATGATCGTTTTCCACTGACAAAAATGTGGAATGAGCATTTAGCCGAATATTACGCACCGAAAAATTTCAATTTCTGGTACTTCTTTGGCTCATTAGCACTGATGGTGTTAGTGATTCAGATTATTTCAGGTATTTTCCTGACCATGCATTATAAACCTGATGCGGCGACAGCGTTTGCCTCTGTGGAGTACATCATGCGTGATGTGCCTTATGGCTGGTTGATACGTTATATTCACTCCACGGGCGCAACGGCGTTCTTTGTTGTGGTTTATCTGCACATGTTACGTGGCCTGATGTATGGTTCATACAAAAAACCGCGTGAATTAATCTGGTTATTTGGTATGTTCATCTACCTGGCGCTGATGGCCGAAGCTTTCATGGGTTATTTATTACCCTGGGGCCAGATGTCTTACTGGGGTGCGCAGGTAATTATTTCACTGTTTAGTGCGATTCCTGTGATTGGTGATGACCTGACCTTATGGATACGTGGTGATTTCGTGATTGGTGATGCGACTTTGAATCGTTTCTTTGCGCTTCACGTGATTGCTTTGCCATTTGTTCTGGTCTTCCTGGTGATTGCGCATATCATTGCCTTGCATGAAGTGGGTTCAAATAACCCGGACGGTGTTGAAATCAAGAAAAACAAGGATGCCAATGGTATTCCGTTAGATGGCATTCCTTTCCACCCTTACTACTCAGTAAAAGATATCGTAGGCGTGGTGGTGTTCCTGTTCTTCTTCAGCGTTATTATGTTCTACTTCCCTGATGGTGGTGGTTATATGCTGGAGCATGCAAACTTTATTGCATCTGATCCACTGAAGACACCTGAGCATATTGCACCGGTATGGTATTTCACGCCTTTCTATGCGATCTTGCGAGCGGTGCCTGATAAATTATTAGGTGTTGGCGCCATGGGTGCAGCGATTGTCCTGCTGTTCTTTATGCCATGGATTGACCGCTGTAAAGTAAAATCTATTCGTTACCGTTCAGTTATATATAAAGCAAATCTGAGTGTATTTATTGTCAGCTTTGTTGTACTGGGCTGGCTGGCAATGCAGCCGGTGACCGGAATTATTACATTCATGTCTCAACTGTTCTCATTCTTATATTTTGCTTTCTTTATTGTGCTGTACGTTACATCGAAAAATGAAAGCACCTTGCCTGTTCCTGATAGGGTGACATCATGAAAAATACCACTATAAAAAACAAGCTAATACCTTATTTGATGGCTGTGGCAGTTTTGTTGGTGCCAATGGTGGCAACAGCATCAGGCGGTGCCCATCTCGAAAATGCGCCCATTGATATAAGTGATAAAGAATCACTAAAACGTGGTGCAAAAGCTTTTGGTGACTATTGTTATAGTTGTCATGCCGCCTCCTTTATGCGTTTTAACCGTATCGCCAAAGACCTGGAAATAGATGAGCAGGAAGTGCGTGAGATGCTCATCCATACCCGTGGTAAAAAAGGTGAGCCAACCAAAATCGGTGATTTGATGAAAGTGTCAATGACCGATGATTATGCAAAAAATGCGTTTGGTACAAAAATTCCAGATTTATCGCTGGCGGCGCGCGCACGTGGTGCTGACTGGGTGTATACGTATTTGCGCAGCTTCTATGTTGACTCCTATCGTCCAACTGGCATGAATAATACCGTGTTTCCGGATGTTGGTATGCCGCACGTTTTATGGCGTCTGCAAGGCTTGCAGGAACCGGTATATAAAACGGTTTTACATGGTGATGTTGAAGTTGAAGAGCTTGAAGGATTTGAGCAGATTCAGGCAGGCAAGTTAAGTAGTGAAGAATACGATGCGTTCGTTGCTGACCTGGTTAATTTTATGGTCTACCTGGCTGAGCCGGTACAGCTGGAACGTCGCAGCCTTGGCTGGAAAGTACTGTTATTCCTGGTTGTTTTCTTTGGTTTTGCTTATGCATTGAAGAAAGAATACTGGAAAGACGTCCACTAAGTATTGTTGTAAGGTTTTTTGCTGGTACTGAGTATTGTGTGTATTCAGTGTCAGTAATTTGTTTTGGAAAGTAAGTTGTTACAGTAAGCGTTTTTTTCGTTTATCCCGGATTGGAAAAGCTATGAATTTGTATACATCAGCATCATCAATTGAGTGTCATCGTACACGTATTGTTTTAAACGAAAAAGACATTGTCCACAAAGTCATTCTGGCCGATCCTAAAAAATTACCTGAAGATCTGATTGATTTGAATCCCTATGGTAGTTTGCCTACATTGGTCGATCGTGAACTGGTGTTATATAACTCTCGCGTTATCATGGAGTACCTGGAAGAGCGTTTTCCACATCCACCTTTAATGCCGGTTGGTCCTGTGCAACGCGCACAAACCCGTCTGGCGTTGTTTCAGGTCGAGCATGACTGGTATCCACTGGTAGATATCATTGAAACGAAAGCTGAAAAAGCTGTTGCTAAAGCTAAAAAAGACCTGACTGAGAGCATAACATCCGTTGCTGAGATATTTACTACCATGCCATATTTCCTCAGCGAAGACTTTAGCCTGGTTGATGCCAGCATAGCCCCTATCTTATGGCGTTTACGTCATTATGGTATTGAGCTGCCTAAGGAGGCTAAATTAGTTAATGATTATGCTGATCGTATCTTTGAACGCGAAGGATTTGTATTGAGTCTGACCGAAGCTGAGCGCGAATTACGCTTGTAAGCACTAGTTTTAAGTTACATGTTATATGTTATAAGTGAAAAGCAGGTTGCTTGAAACTTACTACTTATAACTTATACTACTTATAATTTATAACATATAACTATTTTTTATGGAGATGACATCCAGTCGCCCTTATCTTGTTCGCGCCATGTATCAGTGGATTGCTGATAACGGCCTGACTCCTCACTTGCTGGTTGATGTTTCGGTGGACGGGGTTCGGGTGCCCGCTGAACATGTTCAAAATGGCAAAATAATTCTTAATATTGCAGCGATGGCAATCAGCGGACTGGTTCTAGGTGATGCTGAAATAACTTTTAACGCGAGTTTTTCAGGTCGGTCGATGGCTTTACGCGTTCCGATTGCCGCCGTGTTAGCTGTCTATGCCAAAGAAAACGGACAGGGCATGATGTTTTCTGAAGATGATGGTGCGGTTTCATCTGATGATGACCATGATCCAGGTCCAGATTCTGGTCCTGATAAGCCTAAACGTCCCAGTTTGCGTGTTGTAAAATAATAAAGAAAGTTATCAGTTGGCAGTCGTCAGTCTGCAGTTATCAGTTAAAAGCGAAAAACTTTTTTAAAAGCGGCTGTAATTTTTTAAAATTACTGCCAACTGCCAACTGCCAACTGCCAACTGCCAACTATCTCTTAACCTCCAAGAAGCTGGTGATCCACAAGATCGCAAATACAGTGAATGACAAGTAAATGTACTTCCTGTATGCGTGCAGTTGATTCAGAAGGCACGCGTATTTCAACATCATTTAATGATAACAAATCCGTCATTTCGCCACCCGATTTTCCATCTAGTGCAATGACGCTCATTTCACGATCATGTGCGGCATTGATTGCCATATTGACATTTTCAGAGTTACCGCTAGTGCTGATGGCAAGTAATATATCATCCGCCGAAGGATTACGCCTGCCGCTTGCGGACGACTACGGCGGCAATGCGGCTGGAATATCAGCGTCATGGAA
>CAVYHW010000019.1:0-8424 GCA_963768215.1 uncultured Gammaproteobacteria bacterium | reverse complement strand
CGCGGGTGGTATGAAGTTTTATTCAGCCGATTATTTAAAACAGGCCAAAGCATTGTGTGAGCAGTATAATGTTTTGCTGATCGCTGATGAAATCGCTACCGGCTTTGGCCGCAGTGGCAAACTGTTTGCCTGCGAACATGCGAACATCTCGCCAGATATCATGTGTATTGGGAAATCACTTACCGGTGGTTACATGACACTGGCGGCAACACTTTGCACTAAACAAATCAGTGAAACCATCAGTCACAGTCCTCCCTATGTATTCATGCATGGCCCAACATTTATGGGGAACCCATTGGCCTGTGCTGTGGCGCTGGAAAGCATCCAGCTGTTAGAGAAATCAAACTGGCAGGTAAAAGTCCAGGCAATTGAACAATTATTAATAAAGGGGCTTGAAGCCTGCAAACAATTTAATGAGGTTCGGGATGTGCGTGTTTTAGGCGCCATTGGCGTTGTTGAATTAAAGCAAGATGTTAACATGCCGAAAATTCAACAGGCTTTTGTTGATGCTGGCGTCTGGATCAGACCATTTGGCAAACTGATTTACCTGATGCCACCCTATATTATTGATGATCAGCAGTTAAATACCTTAACAAAGGTGATTTTTGATGTGCTTAACAATGCAAAACACCGATAATTTTCATATAATCAAAATCATACATGCTTTTATGACTATTACATTTCTCAGCTTTGCAGGACACAACCATCGAAAGTAACAAGTGGCATAGTCACCTCCTGTTCCTGTGGCTTGCTTTGGTGACTGCAAGTATTATACTTGCCTTCAATATAGTCCCCAAATTAATCAATCACACCTTACTTGAGCAAATAAAAAGTGATGGCCAACTGCTTGTGGTGACCCGCAACAGTCCAACAACCTATTACGAAGACAGCGATGGCCCTGCAGGTCTTGAATATGAACTGGCCAGAATGTTTGCCGATGAACTGGGTGTGGAACTAGTTCTTATTGTCCCTGATTCATTCAATGATCTGCTTGATCAAATAAGCAATAACTCCATTCATATAGCTGCAGCAGGATTAACTATCACCAGTGAGCGGAAGAAATTATTTGAATTTGGGCCGTCCTATCAGGAAATTACTGAACAACTGGTTTATAACAGCGCCAATAAACGGCCAAAGAATTTATCACAATTGGATGGCGGCATTCTGGAAGTTGTTGCCAATTCCAGTCACGAAGAAAGATTAAAGTATTTAAAGGACGCCTATCCTGGTTTAAGCTGGAAATCAAACCATGAACTCGAAAGTGAAGAATTATTACAAATGGTGTCAGAAGATTTTATCGAATACACAATTGCCGATTCCAATACATTATCATTAAACCAGCGCTTTCTAATTAACCTGCGAGTAGCTTTTGATATCGGTGAAGCTCAGCAACTCGCCTGGGCATTACCAAAAACAGATGATAATAGCCTGCTTGATGAAGTCCAGAAATTCTTCAATAAGATAAAAGAGAATGGTGAATTATCACGAATAATTGAACGCAATTATGGTCATGTAGAGAAGTTTGATTATGTTGGCACCAAAATATACAGGCGGCACATTGAAACAAGGTTACCCAAATACCAGCAATTATTTGAAGACGCCGCTACCATGCAGGAGCTGGACTGGCGATTAATCGCTGCCATGGGCTACCAGGAATCTCACTGGGACCCTAAGGCCGTATCACCAACTGGGGTACGCGGTATTATGATGCTGACAATGAATACAGCAAAAGACCTGAATATAAAAGACCGGGTTGATCCTGAAAACAGTATTTCAGGCGGTGCACAATACTTTAAACAAACGAAAGACCGCATGGATGATGACATCCCGGAGCCTGACCGTACCCTGCTGGCCATAGCCGCTTATAATGTGGGTTATGGTCATGTACAGGATGCCAGAGTACTTACTCGTAAACTTAAAAAGAATCCAGATCGATGGGCTGATGTTAAAGAAGTGTTACCGCTGCTAGCTAAAAGAAAATGGTACAAGCAAACTCGCTATGGTTATGCGCGTGGCTGGGAACCGGTGCATTATGTTGAAAATATTCGCAGTTATTACGACATTTTAAAATGGGTTGATGAAAGCAAGATTGAGGCCACGCCCATACCAGAGCAATTCTTTAAAATACCTAACAGCCTGTAACACGATACAAGTATCATAAAATACCGTTTGCAAACATTTAGCAGTGGGCAGTGCTTTAGCTTTTTTTCCGGTAAAATATCCCGGCAGGATGCTGCACTCGTTCCAGACCATTTGCAGAAGACATAATGGCCTGGGTATTGTCTGTAAGGAAAATACCACCAGATTTTAACAAAGCTGAAAACTGCCTGATAATGTCTGCTTTTATATCGCTCGAAAAATAAACAAGAACTTTAGGGCAAATAATTAAATCCATTGCTCCCAGTGACTGAAAATCTTCAGTTAGGTCACATTGTTTAAAACTGACTAACTGGCGAATTTGTTCCTTAATCTGCCCCTGATCACCGCTATCATTCAATGTAACAAACAATTTAGTGTTTTCATCACTCAGCCCCGCCAACTGCTGCTTGCTGTAAGTCGCCGATTGAGCATAACTGATATCATTCTGCGAAACACCAGTAGCAATTAGCTGTAAATTTTTATTAATGCCAGTTTCCTGTTCATACTTTGCTACTTCCATTGCAACTGAATAGGCTAACTGCCCTTTCTCACAACCTGCAATCCACAGCCTCGCTTTCTCAGGTAATTCTGCAAAGATGTAATTATGTAAAACACCCTTAATTTCATCACTTAATTCCCAACCCGGTTGACTTTGCGATATGGCATCAAGTAGCCCTGACTTTATTTCATCCGCCTGACCACCTTGAATACATTGCGCTAACGATGCTAGTGAATCAAGTTTATATTCTGCTAACAACGGTTCGATTCTTTCGACCAGGCTACTGCGTTGCTCATCAGCAACGACGACACCCAGAGAATCTCTCAGAATAACCAGTAAGGATTCTAAATCGTCTATATTTTGTGATGCGACAGATGTCATATTTATACCCAAAAAGAATAAAAGCCCTTTATAAGCATAGAACGAAATTACCGAACTTCAATAATCCACGAAATTTAAACACGGGTTTAGAGCATTAAAAGCAATTTCACCACAGAGACACAGAGAGCACAGAGGCTTTTTATTTGAAAAATAACTGTAGGTGCGAATTTATTCGAACAACAGTGCCAATGTTTGCCCTCATCGTGCGAATAAATTCGCACCTACGTTTAGCAACGCCATAGATATTAAACAATATAGCCTCTGTGCTCTCTGTGTCTCTGTGGTGAAAAAACAGCTTTGTGTTGTTAAACTGAAATCAACTTAGCGTTGCCCTGCCAGTCTGAACAATTCCCTGCTTTTTAACTTTTTGTTACCCAGGTGATGACTAATGACAAATCGCATTAGTAGTTTTAGCTCAGCAAGGTATTGTGAATTTAATGTTATCGTTTGATACTGCTCATTTTCCAGTGCAAGCAAACATGCACCAGATATTTGAGGCACGCTGTTTACACTGGCGCCTCGACTTTTTACCAGCCCATGTTCAAGGTAATAGTCATAGATTGCGTCGGCAATAATCTCTTCGCCAGTATCTGCTTCAGTATGCAAATTAACACCAAAACCCAGCAACTCGAGCAAGCTGACTTCAAATTTTCTTAGTGTCAGCTCAAGGTTATTTTCGTTTTCCAGTGAATACAGACAGTGGTGATATTGCTCAAAGACCACCTCATGAACATCATCCCTGTGCAACAAATACACCAGTAATTCATTGATATACATGGCAGAAAGTAAAGATTTATTTTTCAGAACAGGCGCTTTAAGGTCTGCTCTTTCGACACTTATCAAATAAGGCAGATTACCTTTTCCCTGCCAGCTGAGTACCAGGGGAGTAAATAACAACAGGTTGCCGGCTATTTTAGAACGCGCCCCGCGACTTCCTCTTGCCATCAATGACACACGACCATAATCCTTTGTGAACACCTCCAGAACACTGCTGGTTTCCCGATAGGCGCGTTTATGCAGGATATAGGCAATCTGTGTGTTTACAACATTCATTTATGGTAGTGAATAGTGAATAGTGAATAGTGAATAGTGAATAGTGAATAGTGAATAGTGAATAGTGAATAGTGAATTTTAAAACAATCACTCTCCGAGCTAAATGTTTTTCGCATTTAACTATTCACTATTAACTATTAGTTATTAGTTATTCACTGCTCTATTCGCTGTAACCCAGCCCTCGCAGTGCCTGCTCATCATTAGACCAGCCTTCACGAACTTTAACCCACAGGTTTAAATACACTTTAGAACCAACCATCTTGCTGATATCTTCACGCGCTTTTGTGCCAATGCTTTTCAGTCTGCTGCCTTTCTTACCAATAATAATGGCTTTTTGTCCGGTACTTTCAACAAAAATAGTGGCATGGATATGTACGATATCTTTATCTTCAACATACTTATCAATACTAACTGTTGAAGTGTAAGGCAACTCCTGGCCTAACTCTCGTATCAATTTTTCACGGATGATTTCGGATGCAAGAAAACGCATGCTGCGATCTGTCACCTGGTCATCAGGATAAAAATGCGCATTTTCAGGGAGTAACAACGAGATTTTCTGTTCCAGCAGTTCAACATTTATTCCGTTTAATGCAGAAACAGGCATAATTTCTGCAAAATCAAAATGCGATGACAATTCTTTTATTAAAGGTAGCAGCTGTTTTTTACTCTCAAGCTTGTCAATTTTATTAACCACCAGCACAACCGGACAGTTAACTGTTTTAAATTTTTCAATAATTGCCTGGTCTTCTTCTGTCCAGTTTTTAGCCTGCACCACAAAAAGAATGACATCAACATCATTTAATACCGATGTTGCTGCACGATTCATATATTTGTTAATTGCTGTACTGCGGCGTTGATGAATGCCAGGTGTATCAACATAGATGGCCTGTATGCTCCCTGTAGTTTTTACACCAAGAATTTGATGGCGAGTGGTTTGCGGTTTACGCGAGGTAATACTCAACTTCATGCCAAGAATATGATTAAGTAAAGTCGATTTACCTACATTTGGTCGGCCGACAATGGCAATATAACCACAACGTTGGGATGAATTAGTCACGGCTGGATCAGTCACTTTGTTTCTTCTTATACATGGATTCAACCTCAACAATGGCTTTTTCTGCGGCCACCTGTTCAGCCTTGCGGCGACTTTTTCCCTCACCCTTAACTTCTATATTCATTTGTTTAATTATACATTTCACATGAAAAGTCTGCGCATGCGCATGTCCAGTAATATTCATCACCGGGTAGTCAGGCAATGCAAAACGACGCGATTGCAATAATTCCTGTAATCGTGTTTTTGGGTCTTTTAAACTTTGCAGGTCAGTAGGTGTAGCCAGCCTGTAGTCGTATAATCGAACGATCAGGTCTCTGCATGCATCAAAACCGCCATCAAGATAAACAGCACCTAGAATACTTTCCACGGCATCTGCAAGAATAGATGGCCGGCGGAATCCGCCACTTTTAAGTTCGCCAGATCCCAGCTTAATCACTTCACCCAGGTTCAACTGATTAGCGATTTCTGACAGCGATCCCCTGTTAACCAGGTTAGCACGCAGCCTGCTTAAATCACCTTCCTGTACATCTGGATATAATTTAAATAACTCATGGGCGATAACAAAATTCAAAATCCCGTCACCCAGAAACTCCAGGCGTTCATTATTTTTTGCGGCGTAGCTTCGATGGGTCAATGCCTCATTTAATAATTCAATATTGTTAAATGAATATTCAAGTCTTGTTAATAAAACATTGATCGCTTTAGACTGCACCATAAGTATACTCAAAATTACTGGGGCCTGTTAACACTAATTAAATTGTCACTGTCGGGGTCATTTTTTTGGCCAACAAGACGGAAAGAGTGAAGTGTAGTCATTCTACTCAAACGATTGACAACGCAGTTGGACGGAAAAGTGGCCCCGACCCCTTCGGGTTGTGGTTGAAAAAGCGCCACTCGGCTTGGTTCGTCGTTTATTTGGCCATAATTTATTTGAAAGGGCCAAACTGCACTCCTCACGCCTTGATTGAGGTTTTTTCAACCACAACAGTGACATTTTAATTAGTGTTAACAGGCCCTGGCAGACAATCTATTGCCCATTTCTATTGAGGTGCTTTGACCCTGGCTTCGTGTTTAAAACTTACAATGTATTCAAGGTTGCCAATTAATTTACCTCGTGGCTCATATTCGATGGTAACAATATTTTCACCACGGCCTTTTTTGACCTTGATATATTCCGGTTTGAGTGTATATATGCTGTTCATACTTAAGCGTTTTATAATCAGAACTTTTAACTCTGATGGTGTTTTTCCTTTTGCTGCAGAGTCATCGGGTATGTCTTCCATAATGTTTTTAACGCTTGCATCTGTCATATAAACGGGTAACACATTCATTGCAATAACGCCCTGAAACAATAAAAAGACGATTATTACAAGCCAGCTAATCAATGTTAAACCACGTTGATTTGTTACAGGTTTGCTCATGATATTTTTCATAATATAACTGCCTCGCCTACTTAATGAAGTTTCCAATGCGATCAAGATGTAACTCATCACTAAAATGCATCCAGATCATAAATGCTTTGCCGACTAAATTACTTTCTGGCACAGGGCCCCAGACGCGACTATCGTTACTATTGTCGCGATTATCGCCCATTGCAAAATACATACCTTCAGGCACAATATATTCACCCTGCAAATTATTTGGTCTAGCTGGCAATAACAGTATAGAGTGTTCAGTCCCCTGTAGCTTTTCAATATATTCATTTGCAAAGGTTTGCCCCGGCCCCTTGTATTGCCCAACAAAATCTCTTGCTACCGGCTTATCATTAACATAAAGAACTTTATTGTAATACGCTATATGATCACCCGGCAATCCAATAATACGTTTGATATAGTCAAGGTTTGGATCACGTGGATAACGAAAAACGACTACGTCCCCTCTTTCCGGTGCGCCCAGGTCTACCATTGTTTTATTCAGCACTGGTAGCTTAATTCCATAAGCAAATTTATTGACCAGGATAAAATCACCAATATACAAAGAGGGCAACATCGATCCCGATGGAATACGAAATGGTTCAACTACGAATCCGCGCAACAAAAATACAATGAGCAACACGGGAAAGAAGGACTTGGAATATTCAACAATAACAGGTTCCTTAGCTTCACTGCTTACTTCAACTCCCTGTTGGGCCGGGCCTGATTCATGCACAGGCTGTTCACGTTTAGCCGCAAGAAACCATTTATCAATCAACCAGACAGCACCGGTAATAACAACTGCTACAAATAAGTAAAAAGAAAAATCAAATATCATTTCGAGTTCACTACACTAATTATCTAAAATAAAAATTCGGGTGATTCGTGGCGGCATGCATTTATTACGTGCCTTTGTTGTCCACTTGTAATACAGCTAAAAAAGCTTCCTGGGGTATTTCAACCTTGCCAAACTGTTTCATGCGTTTTTTCCCTTTTTTCTGTTTCTCAAGTAACTTACGTTTACGTGATACATCACCACCATAACATTTCGCTGTTACATTTTTACGCAGCGCCTTGACCGTTGAGCGTGCAATGATATTTCGCCCGATTGCCGCCTGGATTGCAATGTCAAACATTTGACGAGGTATCAGTTCACGCATTTTGTCTACCACTTCACGACCACGCCGGACACTTGTATCACGATGCCCGATAATTGACAGCGCATCAACTCGCTCACTGTTAATCAGAATGTCTATTTTAACCAGGTCAGCAGCCTGAAAACGGTCAAACTCATAATCAAACGATGCATAGCCACGGCTGACTGATTTCAGGCGGTCAAAGAAATCCAGTACAACTTCACTTAACGGCATGTCATAACTCAATGAAACCTGTTTGCCCATATACTGCATGTTTAATTGTACACCACGTTTTTCAATACACAGCGTAATAACATTACCCACATATTCCTGCGGCACCAGGATATTGGTTTTAATAATCGGTTCACGCAGTTCTTCTATTAAATTCACTTCCGGCAAATCTGCCGGGTTATGAATTTCATAGACTTCACCTCGGGTATTGAGTACTTCATATACCACTGTTGGTGCGGTAGTAATTAAATTTAGATCATATTCGCGTTCCAGCCGCTCCTGTATGATTTCCATATGCAACAGGCCAAGAAATCCAATACGAAAACCCAGACCTAAGGCGGAAGAGTTTTCTGGCTCATATTTCAGTGATGCATCATTTAAGGTCAGTTTATCAAGCGAATCGCGAAAATCATTGTAATCATCCGAGCTGACCGGGAACATTCCAGCAAAAACACGCGGCTGCACCTCCTTAAAACCTTCAAGTGGCAC
The DNA here is from genome assembly GCA_963768215.1 of uncultured Gammaproteobacteria bacterium. Lineage (GTDB taxonomy): Bacteria > Pseudomonadota > Gammaproteobacteria > SZUA-229 > SZUA-229. The sequence continues at coordinate 30 of CAVYHW010000019.1, read as the reverse complement.
AACTGACGGATTCTCGGTAGCAATACATTG
>CAVYHW010000018.1:0-9754 GCA_963768215.1 uncultured Gammaproteobacteria bacterium | reverse complement strand
CTTTGCAATGTTATCAGTCAAATGATTAATCTCGCTTACACTATTTCTAACATCACTACTGACCTGTCCGCGCACGCTATCCAACCACGCGGCCAGTTGATTAAACTGCTGCGCCAGTTGCTGCCCTTGATTTAACAGGACTTCACGCACATTCGAGGAAGAAGGTGTATCAGCTACATCCTGCATAGCATTAAAAAATCTCTGGATCGAACTTGATATTCCTGCATCCGGATCAGCCAGCACATTATCAAGCTGGGTTGCCAGTGCATGAAAAGTTTCAAATTCATTTGCAGAAGACGTGCTGTTACGAACATTGTTTTCAACATAGGCATCGTATGAACGGCCAATACTGTTTGTTTGCACACCGGTACCGGCAAAGCCATAACCATTGACCTGAGGAAAGCGAGTAACCAGATCGACGGACTGTTTACTGTATCCTTCAGTATTAACATTGGCAATGTTATGACTAATAGTATTCAGTGAGCGCTGAAATGCCAGTAGCCCTGAACTGCCTATACTTAATAAACTACTATTTGCCATGTCGCTTACTCCTGCCCACTAATATGTTCTGAATATGTTCTGGAACATGTTCTTGATTATAGTCCGTCTGAATAGATGCGCCAGCACGAATGACCTGCTTATGTATTAATTCAAAATCATCCGCCAATGTCTGACTGTCTAGACTTTTTTCCAGATTATGTGGTTGAGTAGCAGTCAGGTCTCTTTGCAGCATAGCTGCAATGCCAAGACCCTGACCTTTTTCATTATTTGCAAGGTCCAGTGCAATCTGCTTATCAAACATTTCCTGATAAAAGCGAGTTTGATCAGATTCCGTAGAACCATCTGTAGGCGTTGCATCGCGCATCGACTTGAGCATCATCTGTAAAAATAAGGACTCGAACTGTTTCGCGACTTCTTTTGTTGCTTCGTTAGATTGTCCCTCAAGCTGACTGCCAGCTTTGCTTCGCAGTCGCTGCAGGCCGCTAAAGTCAGTATAAAGCCCGGCTTCAGATATATTATGCGTACTATCCATATCAAATCACCATCAGCTCGGCATGTAGCGCACCCGCCTGTTTTAAGGCTTCTAGTATGGCGACCAGATCACCTGGCGCAGCGCCAACCTGGTTTACTGCACGCACGATATCGTTCAGGTCCACACCGGGATCAAACACAAACATGCGGCTGTCTTCCTTTGCAACTTCTATTTGCGAGTCATCTACTACTTCGGTATTGCCTCCTCGTGAGAACGCTCCGGGTTGACTAACCTTCTTGCTCTCCTGAATAGTAACAACGAGATTACCGTGTGATACCGCTGCAGGTGAAACCCGTACTGCACTACTGATAACCACCGTGCCAGTCCTTGAATTAATGATCACACGTGCAGAGGCAGTACCCGGTGCCAGGGTGATATTTTCAATTATTGATACAAACGCAATTTTATTCTCAGTTGTTTCAGGCGCCCTGACCTCGACAGATATAGGATCTATCGCCCTTGCGGTGCCTTCACCTAACTGCTTATTGATGGCATCAGCCATTCTGCTCGCAGTAGTAAAATCTGCCGAGAAAAGATTAAGTGTAACGGTATTTGTATGGCCTAACGAATTATTGATGCTGCGTTCAACAATGGCACCTTTGGGAATACGCCCGACACTCGGCACATTAATAGTAATTTTTGAGCCATCCGATCCTTCTACGCCTAAACCGCCAACAAGCAAGTCACCTTGCGCAACTGCATATACCTGTCCATCAGCACCTTTTAATGGTGCCATTAATAATGTACCACCACGTAAACTCTTGGCATTACCAACAGATGATGCGGTAACATCAATTCTTTGTCCTTTTTTAATAAATGGTGGCAATGTTGCATGCAGCATTACCGCTGCAACATTTTTAGGCTGGGGTTTTACTCCCGGAGGAATAACGACACCTAATTGCGATAACATATTTTTTAAACTTTGCGCAGTATAAGAAACCTGTCCTACTGAATCACCACTACCATCCAGACCAACAACCAGACCATAACCTATTAACTGGTTATCACGCATCCCCTGTACAGCAGACAGGTCTTTGATACGCTCTGCCCTTAATGCTGTTGTTTGTGCAAACAGAACAATAATTAAACAAACAAATTTCAAAGCAGTTGATTTTGTTCCTGGGCCTGAATGTATATATTTATTAATCATTAGAAAGGCATCCACGGACTGTTAAAGAATTTTGCTAACCACCCCTGCTCATTTGTATTCGCAATTGAACCGTTGCCACTATATTGTATCTGTGCATTTGCCACCCTCTCCGATGAGACCGTATTATCAGGACTGATATCACTTGGCCGAACGATACCGCGTAAGCGGATATACTCATCACCCTGGTTGATATTGATCCATTTTTCTCCCTGCACCACCAGATTGCCATTTACCAGCACTTCAACAACCGTAACGGTGACACTTCCGGTAAGTGAATTACTCTGTTGACTGTCAGCTTCACCTTTAAAGTCATAGGTGGAACTAATTGCAGTATCTAATAACTGACGATCATGATATGTGACAGGTGCACCCATAAAATTTAGCGCACTTATCTCGTTATCTGTTGCCTTTTTAGTTTCTGTGTCTGCATTTTTCTTGGCGTCTGTTTTTTCCTGTAATGTAACAGTTAACATATCTCCTACGCGACGAGGTTTTATATCCTCAAGCAATAACCAGGCAGAACCCACCTGATAGATAGAGTCAGTATGCTGGACCGGTCCCACATAACTTACTGGTTTTGCAGGTGCAAATTCTGCATCACCACGCTTTGGCGTAGCACAGGCAGTTAGCTGCAAGGCTATCATTAACGCCATTAAATACTTGATAGTTTTCATCGCGATCTATTATCTTCCTGCTGTGCTATTCTCATTACATATTATTAGTGGCGTACTGCATCATCTGGTCAGCCGTTGATATTGCTTTTGAATTCATTTCATAAGCACGCTGGGTTTCAATCATGTTTACCAGCTCTTCAACCGTGTTAACATTTGAACCTTCCAGTGATGACTGAATGAGCGTTCCCAGGCCGGTCAATCCCGGAGTACCGGTTTGCGGCGAACCACTGGCAGCTGATTCAAGAAAAAAATTGTTTCCTATCGCCTGCAATCCTGTTGGATTGATAAAGTCTGCTAGCTGAATACTTCCCACCTGTGTTGGTGAGGCTGAACCCTGGGTAACCACTGAAACCACGCCGTCAGAACTTATCGAAACATTTAAGGCATCATCTGGTATATTAATACTTGGATCAATAGGATAACCCATTGACGTAACTACCTGGCCCGATGCATCTTTCTGTAATGAGCCGTCACGTGTATAAGCAGTTGAACCATCCGGCATCAGTACCTGTATAAAACCTCTACCCTGAATGGCGACATCCAGTGAGTTACCTGTCTGTACGATGTTGCCCTGTGTGAACAGCTTTTCTGTCGCCACTGTGCGCACACCGGTGCCGATATTTAAACCTGAAGGCATGATGGTATCTTCTGATGATTGCGAACCCACCTGCACAATATTCTGATAAATCAAATCGGCAAATACCGCTCGATCACGTTTAAAGCCTGTGGTACTTGCATTGGCAAGATTATTTGAAATCGTTGCCATTCGAGTCTGTTGCGCCTCAAGGCCGGTTTTTGCAATCCATAAAGCTGAACTCATGTTATTTCTCCACTAATGGTTTGACCAAAGTTAATTTATTAATAACTCGTTATTCTTTCGCACTTAAGTCATTTTGATTATTTCTGCAGATGCCCTGTCATTTTCCTCAGCGCTTTGCATTAACTTGATATGGGTTTCATACTGACGCGCCAGTTCTATCATTCTGACCAGCGCACCCACCGAATTTACATTACTTGATTCAAGCGAGCCGGAAACAACGCGTATACTGCCATCCTCAACTGCTTGCTGACCGGAGCGCATGTGCATCAGGCCATCCACGCCCTTCTCTAACTGATCATTTGATGGATTAACCAGTTTAATACGGTCAATGACTGCCAGTGTATTCACCGGCTGTCCCAGTGGCTGGATAGATATCGTGCCATCTGATCCAATGTCCAGTTTGGCATGTGCCGGCATAGAGATTGGTCCACCATTACCTAACACGGTAAAACCGGCGCCATTGGTTAACCTGCCAACATTATCAATTTTTAAATCACCTGCCCGTGTATATGCCTCTGATCCGTCTGCCGCCTGTACAGCAAACCAGCCCTCTCCGTTGATGGCCATGTCGAGTTCGCGACCCGTGCTGACAATGCTGCCCTGAGTAAAATCCACCCCTTCATCCTGAATACTGGCATAAACACGACTGGGATAACCCGGACCATAAACCTGCTGACTTAAGCTGGACTGGAAATCCGCCCTGAATCCGGTCGTGCTGACATTGGCCAGATTATTTGTATTTATGGCCTGTGCTGCCATGGTTTCTTTGGCGCCACTCATGGCTATAAAAAGCATACGGTCCATAATGTATTTCCTGTTAGTCGCGGCCAGATAGCAGCGGTCTGCTATCTCTTATCTAATAGTTAACGAAGATTAATAATGGTTTGCGTTATAGTATCTTCAGCCTGAATGGTCTGTGCATTCGCCTGGAAGTTACGCTGCGCCACAATCATACGAACCAGTTGTGCTGTTAAATCCACATTGGATTCTTCCAGCGCATTTGATTGCACCAGGCCAAGACCGGCGGTACCGGGTTCACTGACTACAGGTGAGCCGGACGAAAAGGTTTCTGCCCAGACAGTATCACCCAGTGGTTTTAAACCCTGTGTATTTGCAAAGTTAGCCAGCACCACCTGGGCTACCACCTGTGATTGACCGTTGCTGTAACGCGCAAACACCATACCGGCATCATCAACGTCAACACCTAATAACTGGCCTGCGGTATAGCCATCCTGGCTCAGGGTATTAACGGCAAAATTACTACCAAATTGTGTACTTCTGGACAGGTCCATATTAAAAGACTGAGCTGGGTTAGCTCCACCGCCAGGGTCCCAGGTGACTGGAATAGATGCTGGCGCGTTATAGGAACCATCAGTATTAAAAGTAACTGCAGTGGTATCCTGCAAAGTACCGTCAATCAAAGTTCTAACATTCCACTCATTTGGATTTGTTGCCGGATCAAGCTTGCTAAAATAAAGAGAAATCGTATGATCATTTCCTAAACTGTCATAGATTGTGCTGGTGGTCGATGAGTTATAACCAGCGGTATCTGGCACCCCGGCGATTAATGACCAACTGGCGTCAGTCTGTAATTCACGCGCATCAAAGTTAACACCCGCTGATAATGCAGCAGTTGGATTGGCATTAATATAAGCATTGGTTAACTGCAATGGAGATATAGCTCCGGTGATAGCGCCATTAGTGTCTGCCTGGCGCGCCATTAAAGCAAAACCTTCATTATTAACAACATTGCCGTTAGCATCCAGCTTGAAATTTCCGGCCCGGCTATAAACAGTTGAACCGTTATCCTCTAACTGGAAGAAACCCTGACCACTGATTGCCAGATCAAGCGGGTTATCAGTAAAAGCAATATTGCCCTGAGAAAATTGTTGCGCAGCACTTTGCATACGCACACCCTGTCCAATGGCTGTACCGCTAGATAGCAGGCTGCCACTAGATAGCAGGCTGGTTGCGTAAACGTCGGCAAATTCTGCACGTGTAGACTTAAAACCTGTGGTAACAGAATTAGCAATATTATTACCTATGATTCCGAGGTCGCCTGCTGCTGCCTGTATACCACTTAATGCTGTGTTGAATGCCATTATTTTCTCCTCTTCATTAACCTGATTTGCTGGCTTATTGTATTTATTTACCGTGTGTTTTCTGTGCTGTTATTTAATCTGTGTTACATCGTTAAGTGATACTGACTGACCACTTGCCAGGTTTAATACAGTACCTGCCGGTTCACCATCGATGCTCTGATTTAAAGAAATACTGTCTATACGGGTTTCCAGTAATACTTCTACACCCTGTTGTTCACCATCAATCAATGCTTCTGCAGTAAGCAGATAATGTCCCTGGGGCAGAGCGCTGCCATCGTCAGCAAAACCGTCCCACTGGAACTGTAAAGCACCTGCGTCATGTCCACCAAGCGACAAGGTCCTTACCTGTTCACCACGCGTATTAAATATCTTTAAGTTCACATCACTGGCCTGCTTTTCAAGATCCAACTGGCCACTAATAGTGCTGGCCGCTGTTAACACACCCTGACCGCCCGGCAACAACACAGACTTGCCGACCAAACCAGCCGCCTGTAATGACTGGTCTGCGGAAAGTTTCGTTGCCAGAGAATCAAAAGAAGTCTGTAAGTCGTTCAGACCGTTAACCATTGAGGACTGTGTAAGCTGGTTCATAAACTGGGCCGGATCCATTGGTTTCGTTGGGTCCTGATTTTTGACCTGTGCAACAAGCAGCTCAATAAAATCAGACTGGTTTAACTCATTATCTGATTTATTAACTTCGGCCTTATTGATAACTGCCGAATTTACTGGTGTAAACCCATTTTCAATTGATAACTGTGTCATTGTTAGCTCCAGACTGAATCAGTATTCTCTAGCGGCCCATGCTTAAGGTTTTAAGCAATAACTGTTTTGATGTATTAAACACTTCCACGTTATTCTGATATGAACGTGAAGCCGCCATCATGTTTGCCATTTCTTCAATGGTATTTACGTTAGATTTAAAAATATATCCCTGTTCATTTGCCATAGGATGTTCTGGCTGATACTCCTGCCTGGCTGCTGCCTTGCTTTCAACAATGGCCGCAACACGTACTGGAATCGATGACTGACCATTACCTATGCCCTGTAGGCCACCCTGCGATCCATTACTGTTAAGCGCATCCATTACTGCAGAAAATACTGGTTGACGTGAATGATACACATCTGCTTCCTTACTACTGACAACGTCCGCATTGGCAAGGTTACTGGCCACCGTATTAAGCCGCACTGACTGTGCACTCATTGATGATCCAGCGATATTAAATATATTATAAAGTGCCATAATTATTCTCCTTATTCACCTTTAATGGCGGCCATCAGGCCTTTGAATTTGCCATCAAGAAACGTAATGCTTGCCTGGTAACGTAAAGCATTATCAGCAAAGGCGCTTTTCTCCATCTGACCATCAACCGTATTACCGTCAAGTGAAGACTGGTTTGGCACACGATAAAGAATTTCAGCGTTAGTCTCAGGCATGTTTATCTGTATATGTTTTGCATGAGTTCGTGAAAGGGACTGAGCTGACGGCGCTGACTGCGCTTCTACATTTGCCAGCGCTGATTTGAAATCAATATCTCTTGCCTTGTATCCAGGGGTATCAGCATTTGCTATGTTCGATGCAAGCATTTCTGCACGTTGCGATCTTAATACAAGTGTTTTCTGGTGAATTCCAAGAGCGGAATCAAATGATATCGGCATGTCTCACTCCAACTTAAACTTTTCTTATTGAATCAAAATGCAATCGCTGTGCCAACTTTTAAAAAATATATAAAGCGGTGATAACTACTGGAGATAATTCGCACTGTATGGGCTTTTGCGGGCCCGACACTACGTTAACAATAATGTTTCAGAATTTTGGGACACAATAAAAACGACAAAAAAAGGTTAACACCGGCAAGTTTTTTCCTCCCGGCGGCAAAGATTTGTCATCGGACTTTAAGAATACCCGATAAAGCAATATCAACAGATCTGTAAAATGTCTGTAATGATTATATCGGCAGCAACTCAGATTTCTTTAACCTGAATACTTCATATTTAAAGAATTCACCACAGAGACACAGAGAGCACAGAGAGCACAAAGGTTTTTTATGTTAGCTGCGCCGCAGGCGCAAATAACAATAAGAAAGCTTTTCTCTGTGTACTCTGTGTCTCTGTGGTGAAATATTTTTTGATGTTGAGTTTTATATATTATTAGCTGGCAACCATTTTTTCAGAACGGTATACAGTCCTTGCATGCTGCGTGGCAATTTTCATGGTCCTTACTAATATGTTTCTCTAATATATATAATATTATCGCTGCCTTTGAAGATGCCAAAATTACCGCGCCTTAGCGGTATGTCGTCAACAATACTGCCATCGGCAACACAGCCGGCAATGTATGCCGGATCACTCACTGTCAGTGTTGGGTCACAATGCAGACCCGGCCCCTGAATACCCTGGTCTATACCATCCAGATCAGAGCGTAACCAGCCGGGGGTCTGTACTTCGACGTCAACATAACCTTCCGCGCCCGGAGCGCTAAAAGTCAGTGATGAGCGACCGGCGACAAACGCACTGACGCCTGTCAGTGCTGTGCTACTGGCGCCATTAACATTAATCACAGAATTGCCTGATGCTCGCCCTGCTTTTGCCTCCTGATCGTTGTATAACAATACGTCGGCTGTTGTTCGGCTGGTGCAGTTATCATCGACGTTGGTGATAAATTCTGCTGTTGCATTCAGATAATATTCTGTACTCATCGGCATGGTGAGAGCTAATAGTTCCGAGCCAAAATTATTTTGCAGGTTTAAGCGGCCATAACGAATATCGGTTTGCCCCAGCAAACCATGGGTATTGGCCCCGCCATCGAGTGTAAGGTCCAGGTCAGCTGCCAGCAGGCTAACGCCATCACTGTCCACAGGTACTATACCCACGTTAAAGTTGCTGTAGACACCATCGGGAACTGCATTGCGCGACAGCAACAATGTTGCGCTTACCGGAGCTACCCCTGCGGTAAATACTCCTGCTGATGCGACACCCAGGCGTGCGCTCAGGTTAGTGGCTAAATCTGTGGCACCATAATTCATCTGTGCCAACGAGGCAGGATCTAATTTGGCAAAGCTATTTATGTAGTTTTGTGTGATGCTTCCGGGAGGGTTTAAAGCTGTGGCCTGCAGATCATAGCTAATGGTGAAGTTCTCACCCATATAGGTAAACGGATCAGCACAGGCAACAATGTCGCTGCGGTCAGTAATTACCGGGTTGGCGATGACAAAGTTATTCGGATAAAAGCGCCCGACATTACAGACATTGCCTGATACATCCTGTCCCGATCCCAGGTAACTGGACAGTGTGGTATTCAGGTCCATAATTCCGACTTCATTCCAGGAAATGGTTTTACTGCCGACGCCACTGGCAAATGATGCACTGTCTACACTTGTAGTTAGTGTGCCGGCGATGCCGCCAGCAGGCGCAACCAGTGCATTACTGATGACAACATCTGCCGGTACAACGGCGCTCGTTTCGTTACCAAAGTTACTGGTAACCGCATTATCGCTTAAATCGGCACAGGTATCGGGCACACCGTTATTATCAAGGTCATCGGCGCTGGTCCAGACCACGGCGCTCAGGGTGACTGGAAAGTTGTCGCCGGCAATCTGGAACTTTGAAGCGCTGGCGTCCGCCGCATAGGAGACACCGCTAATACCGTTGGTGGCGCGATCAGCACTGAAATCCAGTTCAAAACCAAACGGCCTGACCACAAAAGCATTACTGTTACCCGTCATTAAATTACCGGAAGCTGAGCCATCACCTAATGGAATGTCGTAACGTGCGTTTAGGTAATAATTTACGGAAGCAGTGATGACAAAGGATTTGCTCTCATTCGGGTTCTGGGTAAGGATATGAACCCAGCTTATATTATTCAACTAATGGACGCAATACAAAAATCTGATTATAAAGGCGAAGGACTTGGAGAAATAGGTGAATTTCTAAAAGGATAACTCAATTATTTATAAATTTGCTCCGCCGCTAATTGGT